>JAUXST010000016.1 GCA_030679805.1 Reyranella sp.
GCCCGACCACAGCAAGGTCGAAGCAGTCGACGATGACAGGGACAAGATCGCCGAATTTGCCCGCTACTACCAGTTCACCAATGCCTGGCTGAAGGCGGCCCGTCTTGCGCTAAAACCCGGCGGCACGCTCTGGGTGATCGGCAGCTATCACAACATCTTCCGCATCGGCACGGCGCTGCAGGACCAGGGCTTCTGGCTGCTGAACGACATCGTGTGGCGCAAGTCGAACCCGATGCCGAACTTTCGCGGCAAGCGTTTCACCAATGCGCACGAAACGCTGATCTGGGCGGCACGCGATCGCGCCAACAAGAAGTACACCTTCAACTACGATTCGATGAAGGAGCTGAACGAGGGCATCCAGATGCGCTCCGACTGGGTGCTGCCGATCTGCACCGGCGGCGAACGCCTGAAGGGCGAGGACGGCAAGAAGGTCCATCCGACACAGAAGCCCGAGTCGCTGCTGTTCCGCTGCATCATGGCGGCGTCCAATCCGGGCGACATCATCCTCGATCCCTTCTTCGGCACCGGCACGACTGGCGCCGTCGCGCGCCGCCTCGGCCGCCGCTTCATCGGCCTCGAGCGCGATCCCGATTACGCCGCCATCGCCCGCAAGCGCATCGCCCAGATCACACCGCTGCAGGCTGAGGACGTCCTGCCCAAGCCCAGCAAGCGCAGCGAGCCGCGCATTCCCTTCGGCGTGCTGATCGAGGCGGGGCTGCTGCAGCCGGGCACGGTGCTGAGCGACCCCAGCGGCCGCTTGCATGCCCGCGTGCGCGCCGACGGCTCGCTGTCGGCGTCCAATGCGCTGGGCGATCATCGCGGCTCGATCCACCAGGTGGGGGCGGCAGTGCAGGGCGCGCCGGCCTGCAACGGCTGGACCTTCTGGCACATCGAGGTCGCGGGCGGCCGCCTGCCGATCGATCATCTTCGCCAGCAGGTGCGGGCAGGGCTTTAGAGGGCAGAAAAACGCTGCGCGTCCATAGACGCGTCAGTCAGGCGTGGCGGCCGATTCCGTCGGCGACCTCCCGAAGAAGGCGGCGATACTCTTCCAGCGCAAGATCGGGAAGAGATGCGGCGTCTTCGAACGCGAACCAGCAAAGCTCCGAGTGCTCATCGTCGAGAATCCTCGGCTCACCGCCTTCCCACGCAACGACGGCGTACATGTGATAGCTGGCTGGATCATCTGTCGCCGTATTGGGATCGGTGATGGATCGAATGAACCGGAATTCGATCGGGGCGACTCCCATCTCCTCTCGAAGTTCTCTGCGAAGCGCATCCGGAAAGTTTTCGTGCGCCTCGACATGCCCGCCTGGAAAACTCCAAAGATCAGGGTAGGCCTTTCGTCGGGGGCTTCGCCTTGCCAGCAGAATCTTCTGTTGGCGAATGAACAACGCGTTCACGATGTTGCGCATGCCGTCGCCCCATGGGCCAGAGTGAGACGATATCAGTTCAAAGATCTCGTCCGTTGTCGAGGTTTCGGAAAGGATCAGCGATGAGGCAATCGATTGCCACCGTGGCCCTCGTCGTGCGGGACTACGACGAGGCGCTTGCCTTCTATGTGGGAACGCTCGGCTTCACCTTGGTCGAGGACACCTGCATTCCCGCCCAGGACAAGCGTTGGGTCACCGTGGCGCCGCCCGGTTCGACCGGGCCGCTTCTGCTGCTGGCGCGTGCCGTCGGTGAAGAGCAGTCGTCGCGCATCGGAAACCAGACCGGCGGGCGCGTCTTCCTTTTCCTCTACACCGACGATTTCTGGCGCGACTACGCGGCCTATCGCAGCAAGGGCGTCGTCTTCGTCCGTGAGCCGAAGGAGGAAAGCTACGGCACTGTCGCGGTGTTCAAGGATCTTTACGGGACCTTGTGGGATTTGCTGCAGCCGAAGGTGGCGGCCTCCTGAGAAGGGCGCGGCTGCCCCAGGCAGTCATGTCGCGCGGACGGCCTTCGTTCAGGCCGGCGGTGCGATCAGCGTGACCTTCGGAAAGTAGCTGCGGTAGCGGCCAGCGTTGCGCGTGAGCAGCGGCCAGCCTTCGACTGCCGCATGTGCGCCGATGAAGAAGTCGGGCAAGACTCCGGTTCGCGTGCCGCCCGCCGCACGGTATCGCTGAAAGGCCTTTCCTGCGAGGAACAACGCAGAACGCGGCGTTGGCGCGATCTCGATGATCGCCTGGGCGAGCATCGCGTCGAGATCTTCTATCCGATCGTAGCGGATGGAGGTCTCGGCATAGACGATATCGTTGATGAGGATCGGGCCCGCCAGCGCGGCCTCTTCGAGACGGGCCAACGACCACTCCGACCAATCGGGATCGTCGGTCACGAGATCGAGCAGGACATTGGTATCGACCAGAATCACGTCAGCGCTCGCCGCGCGTCATGGCCATGATCTCGGCCGTGCTCAGGCCCTTGCCGGCATGGCCGCGCAGGCGCGCGAAACGGTTCGGGCGGGTCTTCTTGTCGATCTTGACCAGAACGATGCGGCCGTCCGGGGCGCGTTCGAAATCGATCATGCTCCCGGGCCCGATTCCCAGCAGATCGCGAACCCGCTTCGGGATGGTGACCTGACCTTTGCTGGTAACGGTCGTGCTCATGGCAGCCCTCGGGTAAGGCGACAATTAATTCAGGTATTACTTAGCATGCCTTCCGTCGGTTTTCGAGTGAGCTTCGCGTGGGGCGGTACGGCCCTAGTGGATCTAATCCAACAGAAGGTACCGTGCCAGAAAGCGGGAGCCTCGTGGAGCGTCGCACGTCCATGAGCGCGCAGGATGCGCGCGGTCCAGAAGACTCATGATCTTTTGGACCGCGCGCATCCTGCGCGCTCATGGGGCTCTTGTGGCTGATTTCAACCACTAGCTCCTGATGAAATCGACGAAGGCGCGGAGCGGCGCCGGAAGATGGCGTCGACCGGGGTAGTAGAGAAACGGTCCCGAGAAGTCCTGCCACCAGGGCACGAGCACCGGCTCCAACGCGCCGCTGTCGAAATGGGGGCGCAGCCACTCTTCGAAGATGTAGACGATGCCCAGGCCGGCGATGGCGGCGCTGACCGCGAGGTCCGCTGCCGCCGCGATCCGCACCACCAACGGTCCGGTGGGGTCGACCTTGACCACTTCGCCGTCGCGCTCGAATTCCCAGGGCGGCATCGCGCCGCTGGAGAATTGTCCGCGCAGGCAGGCGTGCTCGAGGAGATCGCGAGGATGCTTTGGCCGACCGCGGGTCTTTAGATAGTCGGGCGAGGCGGCTGTGGCGAAACGCTGGACGCGCGGGCCGATCGGGATCGCGATCATGTCCTGCTCGAGCCGCTCGTCGTAGCGGATCCCGGCATCGCAGCCCGCGGCCAGCACATCGACGAAGCTGTCCTCGACGATGACCTCCAGCCGGATGTCCGGATACGCCTTCAGAAACGGTGCCACGATCGCGGGCAGCACCAGATGCGCCGCCACGCCCGGCACGTTGAGCCTGAGCGTGCCGGCCGGCCGGTCGCGAAAGGCGTTCACGACATCCATCGCCGCCCCGATTTCGCCGAGCGCCGGCCTCAGCCGCTCGAGGAGGCGGGCGCCCGCCTCGGTCGGGGCGACGCTGCGCGTCGTGCGATTGAGCAGCCGCACGCCGAGCTTCGCCTCCAGCCGCCGCACGGCGCCGCTCAGGCTGGACGCCGAGACGCGGCCCAGCCGCGCGGCATCGCGAAACCCGCCGGCTTCAGCGACCGACACGAAGGCCGAGAGATCGTTCAGATCGGTTGCCATTGTGCATATTTTCGCACAGCCCGTTCCGATTAGGCAGGATTATCGTCCGAATGCGCACGGCCCATATGTCGGTCTGTTCAGCCTCGGAGGTTTCTCATGACCGACACCATCACCACCGCTTCAGGCGCGTTCGCGCTCGGCCATCGAACCGTGAAACGCATGGGCTATGGCGCGATGCAGCTCGCCGGCCCCGGGGTCTTCGGTCCGCCCAAGGATCGTGGCGCCGCGCTCGCCGTCCTGCGCGAGGCGGTGGCGCGCGGGGTCGATCACATCGACACCAGCGACTTTTATGGCCCCCACATCACCAATCAGCTGATCCGCGAGGCGCTCCATCCCTATCCGGACGATCTGGTGATCGTGACCAAGATCGGCGCCGTGCGCGGCGATGACGCCTCGTGGATCCCGGCGTTCACATCAGCGGATCTCACCCGCGCGGTCCACGACAACCTGCGCAACCTCGGCGTCCCGGTGCTCGACGTCGTCAATCTGCGGGTCCTCATGGGAAGCGACCATGGGCCCAGCGAAGGATCGATCGAGGCGCCGTTCACCGCGCTCGCGGAGCTGCAGCGGCAGGGCCTGATCCGCCATCTCGGCGTCAGCAACGCCACGCCGGCCCAGGTGGCAGAGGCGCGCGGCATCGCCAAGGTCGTTTGCGTACAGAACCACTACAACCTCGTCCATCGCGCCGATGACGCCCTGATCGACGAACTCGCGGACCTGGGCATCGCCTACGTGCCCTTCTTCCCCCTCGGCGGTTTTACGCCGCTGCAGTCCGGGGTCCTCTCCGATGTGGCTGTCGAACTCGGCGCCACGCCCAAGCAGGTGGCGCTGGCCTGGCTGCTGCGCCGCGCGCCCAATATTCTCCTGATCCCGGGCACCTCGTCGGTCGATCACCTGCACGAGAACCTCAAGGCGGCCGGGCTCAGGCTCTCGGACGAAGCCTTCGCCAGGCTGGAGGCGATCGGTGAAAAGACCGGCCATTGAGCATGCCTGCTCTCTCCGGACTCCATTCGCTTAGTGCGGCGAATGCCTGTATAGGCTCCCGCCATGACAACAGCAGCAATCGGCAAGCATATGGTCTGGGTGGAGAAGCCCAAGGGTGGCCGTCGCATCGGCATCGCCTACTCGACGCTCAAGGAAGCCCAGCTTCAGGCGGTTTCGCTCGAGCGGGACGGCTACTCGGTGATCGAGATCCTCCCCACCAGCCTGCCGAAACCCAACCTCGTCTAGAGGCGCCGAAAGCCGAGTGCTTGCACTGCATGCATTCGTTCACGCAGATGTGATGTGCAGGTTCAGCAGGAAAATGCTATTAATTCAGGTAGGCTGGCGGTTGGACCGCGCCGGTCTTTCTACATAAGCATGACCCGCCCGCGCACGCCGCGGGTTGACGCGTAAGCGATGGTGGAGCTTGCCTCGGATGGTACGTCACGCCAGGCCGACTGAGTCCGGTTTTTGAGCCCGTCCCCTACCGAAGTCCGCATAAGGTCGGAACGGACACATGGCGCTGCCTGTCACAGGCAGTACCGGGCTTGTGACACGCGAAGAAGAAACGACGGCGTAAAAAGCCCGTGAAACAGGGCTCGGCCCGGACTCCGGGCATGTGCGTGTCACAACATTTGACACAACTTGGTGTGACACATTGGTGTGACACGCGATCAGGAGAACGGCTCTTCGGCGTGCGGGGAGCTTAGCTGAGGCTCGCCTTTTCGATCACCTTGCGCATCACGGTGGGCAAGGCGCGGTCGTCGAGGAGGTCGAGGGTGCACCACGCGCTGCCGGGCAGGAGCCTGGCCAGGCGATCGGTGGTGGCGGTGGCGCGCGCCACGCTCAGTTCCAGATGGAAGTGCGTAAACGTGTGGCGCACCAGCCCGTCGAGCAGGGTCCAGCGCGCCGGCACCGGCGGGTCGGCCATGGCGTCGGCGGGGACGAACTTGCCCTCGCGCCACGGGCTCGACGGCACCTCGTCCATGCCGCCTAAAAGCCCCTTGGGCGGCCGCTTGCGCAGCAGCACGGCGCCGTCCTTGCGCGCCAGCACGAAGGCGAGGCCGCGGCGGGTGGGCTTCGCCACCTTGGGGGAGCGCCGCGGCAGGGTCTCGGCGATGCCGCGTTTCAGGCCGCGGCAGTTCCGGCTCAGGGGACAGATGACGCAAAGCGGCTTCCGTGGCGTACATACCGTGGCGCCGAGATCCATCATCGCCTGGGCGTAGTCGCCGGCGCGCTTTTCGGGCACGAGCTCGGCGGCGCGGGCGGTGATCTCGATCTTGGCGTCGGGCAGCGGCGTTTCGATCGCTTCGAGGCGGGCGATCACGCGCTCGACATTGCCGTCGACGGCCGACGCCTTGTGATCGAAGGCGATCGCGCGGATGGCCGCCGCCGTGTAGGGCCCGATACCGGGCAGCGCGCGGAGGCCCACCTCGTCCTCGGGGAAGCGGCCGCCGTGCCGCTCGGCCACGGCCTGCGCGCAGGCATGCAGGTTGCGGGCGCGGGCGTAGTAGCCGAGGCCGGCCCAGGCCGAGAGCACCTCGTCCAGCGGGGCCGCAGCCAGCGCCTCGACGGTGGGCCAGCGCTTTACGAAGCGGCGGTAATAATCGCCGACCGTGGCCACCGTGGTCTGCTGCAGCATGATCTCCGACAGCCAGACGCGGTAGGGCTGGGTGCGCTCTCCGGCCGGCGCACGCCACGGCAGAGTGCGACGATGTCGATCGTACCAGGTGAGTAACCGCTGGGCGTGGGTCATGGTCATGTAAGGGCCCATCCCGTACCATTGGGCCTGCCATAAGAAACGAAATTTGAAAGGGTCCATGCGGGAAAACGGCTTCCGGGCGATCGGCGGTCTTGCCCAGCGGCTCGCGTCCGGCATCGCAAAAGGCCGCGGCGCCTCGATCGCGCGCCTGCGCGCCGAATGGTCTGCGATTGTTGGGCCTGACCTTTCCCGCACCACGCGTCCCGATGCGCTGGTGGCTGGTCGCGGCGCCCGGAACTCGAGCGGCGGCGGCAAGCTGCTCCGGCTGCGCGTGTCGGGAGCCGCGGCCCTCGAAGTCCAGCACCAGACCGGCCAGATCGTGGAACGCGTAAATGCCTATTTCGGACATAAGATGATCGACGATATTCGTTTGGTGCAGGGCGCCATCGGCCGGGCCCTGCCGCCGCCTGCGACGCCGGCACCGGACCCGCAGACCGTGACCCAGGTCGCGGCCCGCGCCGCCGCTGTAGAAGATCCCGACCTCAGGGCGGCGCTCACCCGCCTCGGCGCGCGCCTTGCCAGCCGGCGCGGCGTGCTGGCGGGAGCGCTGGGCGCCTTGTTCGTGGCGGATGATCTGCGCGCCCAGGAGATGACGCGCGCCAAGCTGCTCGATCCGTTGCCCGGCGATCACATCCTGGGCGACCCGAAGGCGCCCAACACGCTGATCGACTATGCCTCGTTCACCTGTCCGCACTGCGCCACTTTCTACATCGCGGTGCTGCCGACGCTGCGGCGCGACTGGATCGACACCGGCCGGCTCCGGCTGATCCATCGTCACTTTCCGTCGGATATCTATGCCACGCGGGCGGCCCAGCTCGCCGAATGCGCGCCGCCGGACCGGTTCTACGCGACCTGCGATGCCCTGTTCCGGGGTCAGGTCGAGTGGATGACGGCTCCCGATCCCCTGGTCGACATGGTGACCGTGCTGGCGGCGCAGGGAGTGACCCCTGACAACGCCCAGGCCTGCTTCGCCAACA
>JAUXST010000032.1 GCA_030679805.1 Reyranella sp.
GGCATGGCATAGTCGAGGAAGCTTGCGGTGAGCAGCTGGCCGCTTTCGCGGTCCCATACCACCTGTTCGCTCAGGATCTGGCCCACACCCTGGGCGACCCCGCCATGGATCTGGCCTTTCAGTCCCATCGGATTCATCACCGTGCCGACGTCGTCGACCACGGCATAGCGGTCGAGCTTCACCTCGCCGGTGTCGGGATCGACCTCGACTTCGCAGATATGGCAGCCGTTGGGGAAGGTATCCTTCTCGCCCAGGAAAGTGGCGTTCTCGTAGAGGCCACCTTCGAAGCCCTTGGGCAGCTTGGTCGGATTGAAGGCGGCCATGGCGACCTGCTTCAGCGACACGCTCTTGTCGGTGCCGGCGATCTTGAAAGTGCCGTCGGCGAACTGGATGTCCTGTTCGCCCGCTTCCAGAAGGTGCCCCGCGATGCGCTTGCCCTTGGCGATCACCTTCTCGGCGGCGCCATAAAGCGCCGAGCCGCCCAGCACCGTCGAGCGCGAGCCGTTGGTGCCCATGCCGAAGGCGACACGGTCGGTGTCGCCGTCGATGAACTGCACCTCGGCAGGGTCGATGCCGAGCCGCTCGTTCAGGATCTGCTTGAACATGGTCTCGTGGCCCTGGCCCTGGTTCTTGGTGCCCATGAGGAGCGCCGCCGTGCCGCTCGGGTTGAAGCGGATCTCGGCATATTCCGGCTGCGCCGTGCCGGCCGCCTGCTCGATGGCATTGACGATGCCGAGCCCGCGCAGCTTGCCGCGCTTCTTCGAGTCCTCGGCCCGCGCCTCATAGCCCGCCACGTCGGCGAGCTTGATCGCCATGTCCATGTTCTTCTCGAACTGGCCGCAGTCGTAGAACGGCCCGACCGGACTCTGGTACGGCAAGGCGGATTCCGGGAGCATGTTCTTGCGTCGCAATTCGACACGATCGACGCCCAGCTCGCGCGCCGCCTCGTCGACCAGCCGCTCGATCAGATAGATCGCCTCGGGCCGGCCGGCGCCGCGATAGGGCGCCGTCGGATTGGTGTTGGACAACACGCCCACCACGTTGATGTAGGCCTTGGGGATCAGGTAGACGCCAAGCACCGTGCCGATCATGCCGAATGGCGACAGCAGATTGCGATCGGAGCCGACATAGGCGCCGATGTTGGCGATCATGTTGAGGCGCAACGCCACGAACTTGTTGTCCTTGTCGAGCGCCAGCTCGATCTCGCCGATATTGTCGCGGCCGTGCTCGTCGGCCATCACGGCTTCGCTGCGCTCGCAGGTCCACTTCACCGGGCGCAGCAGCTTGCGCGCCGCCCACAGGGTCAGGCGGTGTTCGATGTATTGCCAGCCCTTGGTGCCGAAGCCGCCGCCGACGTCGCCCGAGATCACCCGCATCTTGCTCTCGGGCACCTTGAAGACGTTCTGCGCCAGCATGTTGCGCACGCGATGGGGATACTGCACGTCGGCATAGAGCGTCATGCGGTCCTCGCCGGGATCGTAGACGCCGAGCGTGC
Organism: Reyranella sp.; assembly: GCA_030679805.1. Taxonomy (GTDB): domain Bacteria; phylum Pseudomonadota; class Alphaproteobacteria; order Reyranellales; family Reyranellaceae; genus Reyranella. Next base: position 1,496 of record JAUXST010000032.1, read on the forward strand.
CGCGTGGCTCCATATACTGGGCGTGCACACGCGTGATCTCGTAGCGCCGCTTGATGACCTTGGCCGCACCCTTGATCGCCTCGTCGGTGGCGGCCTTGTTGCCGCGCTCGACGAAGTTGGAAATGTTGTCGGGGCAATCGTCCCACACCGCGGCGGCGCCCGGCTTCACCGTGTCGGCGGTCGAGGTCACCGACTTCAGCGCCTCGTAGTCGATTTCGACCAGGTCGACGGCGTCCTTGGCTTCGGCCAGCGATTCGGCGATCACCATCACCACCGGATCGCCGACGTAGCGGACCCGGTCGGTGATGAGCGGCGGACGCTGCGGGGCGTACATCGGCTTCCCGTCGGGACGCTTCCTCGGCATGTTGGCCTTGGGCATGCCGAGCCCGTCGGCCACGACGTCGTGGCCGGTGTAGACCGCGAGCACGCCCGGCGCCTTGCGCGCCGCCTCCACATCGATCGACTTGATCAGTGCATGGGCATGCGGCGAGCGCACGAATACCGCATAGGCCTGGCCCGGAAGATTGACGTCGTTGATGTAGCGGCCCTGCCCACGCAGCAGCCGCGGATCCTCGAACCGCAGCACCGGCTGGCCAATTCCATACTTGCTCATGACGTCCTCACTCCCCGCGATAGATCAACTCTGGCTCGACGAACCCGGACTTCTAACCCAACGGGCCCATGAAGGCCGGATCGGCGTAGCTGTCCGACATCGGTTCCAGACTCTCGGGCCACTCCTTGCCGACCTTGCGGCGCTCCGCGGCCGGGCGCGGCTTTCCATCCCAGCCGACCCGCTCCATGTAATAGTAGAGCATCAGGCAATGCCCGGCCGGATCGAGGAAGTGCGCGGCATAGTCGACACCGGGATACAGCTCCGGCGGAATTGCATCGCTGAAGCTGACGCCGTTCTTCTTCAGGAACGACACCGCATCACAGAGCTGGCGGTAGCTGCCGACCTGCACGCCCATCGAGGCCACCGAGGTGGCGGGATTGAGGCCCAGCTCCCCGCGCAGGGCCTTGGGGAACAGCGACAGGCTGTGGTGCTCGCCGCCGTTCCTCAGGAAGACACAGCGATGGCCTTTGTGGGTCACCGCCTCGGTGCGCACGAAGCCCATCGTCTCCGTATAAAAGGCCTCCGACGCGCCGACGTCGGCCACGAACAGGCTCATCGGCCCGATGTTGGTGACCTTGAACGGCCGCGGCAGGCGCACGCCTGCGACGACATACTCCTCGCTGCTGCGATCCTGGACCGTGTTTCCGGCATTGATGTCGATGCCCTTGGCGACGGCATCGCGGACCTCCTGCTGCTCGGAAATCTGCGGCAGCTCAGGCTGCTCGCGGAAAGCGCGGTAGTACATGGCCTCGGGCTTGCTGCGGCCGTCCCAGCCGATCTGCTCCATGCCGTAGTAGAGCTCGACCGTGTGGCCGTCGGGATCGCGGATGTACGTGTGCCAGTTGCTGCCCGGCATGTCGCGGCCGACGCGGCGGATTTCCACCTGCTTCTCGCGGAAATATTCGGCTGCGGCGAACACCTCGTCCATGGTGCCGACCTGCCAGGTGATCTGGTTGACGGTGATGTCCTTGGCCACCGCATCGTCGCCGAAGATCGCGCCCAGCGACTTGTGCGCCAGCAGGAAGGCGTGATGGTCGGAATTGTGGCTCATGAAGACGATACGCCCGTCCTCCAGGCGCTTGGCCATCTCCTCGCGACCGGGGATCTTCTTGAGATCCCGGACGTCGGTGATGCGAAAGCCCAGCAGCTTCGAATAGAAATCGATGCCGCCCTGCAGGTCGGCGACGTTGAAGCCGAAATGACCCAGCCGGCGGATCTTGAACGGCTGCGGATAGCTGAGGCCGCCGATGTCGTAGGTCGCGGTCTTGTGAAGTGAGTCCATGATGTCCTCCTACGCCTTCTTGCGCTTTGCCATGTCGAGCGTGAGCCCGGGGACTTCCGACGCCGCCTGTTGCACCGTCGTCCTGATGTGCTTCTCGATCAGCCCGCAGGCGAGATCGACGTTGCGCGCCAGCACGGCATCGCGCAGGTCGAGATGCTCGTTCCGCCGCCGCGAGCGGGCATGGATCATGGTCAGCCAGTGGTAGCGGCGGGCCTGGTCGAACAGCTCGCTGCGGAAATGCAACGACCACGGCGAGCGGCAGGTCGCCACCAGCGAATCATGGAAACGCTTGTGCCGCTTGCCCCACTCGCGCTTGACGCTGACCGGGTCGTCCTGCCGCGGCGGCGCCAGCTTGTTGAGCAGGAAATACGAACTCACGATCTCGGCTTCCCACGCGTCGGTACCGTGTCGTATCGCGTCGGCCAGCGTCCGGGTCTCGAGATAGACGCGCAGCTCGGAGAGATCGAGAAAATCAGCCAGCGAGATCGGCGCCACCTGGAAACCGCGGCCGGCCTCGGTGCGCGCCAGGCCTTCGGACACCAGGTGCGACAGCGCCTCGCGCAGGGTGCCGACGCTGGTGCCATAGCGCTGCCTGAGTTCGCCGAACCGCAGCTTCTGGTCGGGCTTGAGCACGCAGCACAGGATGTCCTCGCGCATCTTGCGCAGCACGTCGAAGGTGGCCGCATCCTCAAGACTGACATCCTGCGGCGCCGTCGTGGCGGCCAGGTTCTCGATCGAACCCTCGAAAGGCATGGTCAGGACTTTTCCCATGATCGGCTCCTCAAACGCCCAGATAGGCTTCGCGAATGTGCGGCTGCTTCAGGAGATCGTCAGGCAGCCCCGTCGCCACGATCCGCCCCTGCTCCAGGACATAGGCGCGATCGGCGACGCCTAGTGCCTTTATCACGTTCTGTTCCACCAGCAGCACCGCCGCGCCGTCGTCGCGCACCTTGGAGATGATCTCGAACATGTCATCGACGATGGTGGGCGCCAGCCCCAGCGACGGCTCGTCGAACAGCACGATGCGGGGCCGTGCCATCAGCGCCCGGCCGATCGCCACCATCTGCTGCTGCCCGCCGGACAGCTCGCCGGCGAGCTGGAGCCGCTTGTCGCGCAGGATCGGGAACAGGCCATAGACGCGCTCCAGCGACTCGTTGCGCGCCTTGCGCGCGGCCGGCAAGTAACAGCCGATCTCGAGATTCTCCTCGACCGACATCTTCACGAACAGGCGCCGCCCCTCGGGCACCAGGGCGATGCCGTGGGCGCAATAGTCGTACGGCTTGACGCGTGCCATATCGGCGCCATCGAAGCGGAGGGTGCCCTGGCGGTAGCGCAGAAGGCCCGCGATGGCGCCGATCAGCGTCGTCTTGCCGGCCCCGTTGGGGCCGATCACCGACACGATCTCGCCGGCATCGACGTCGATGGAGACATCCCATACCGCCGGCGCATCGCCATAGCTGATGTAGAGGTTGCGCGCTTCAAGCAGCATAGGCTTTACCGAGATAGATGCTGATGACGCGCGGATCGCGCATCACCTCGCGCGGCGCGCCCAAGGCGAACAGCTTGCCCTCGTTCAGCACCGCGACGCGGTCGGAGAGCTCGACGACCGCCCGCATCAGGTGTTCGACGAAGACGATGGTGGCGCCCTGCGCGCGAATGGCGCGGACCAGGCGGATGGCGTTGTCGACCTCGGCCGGGTTGAGGCCGGACAGCACTTCGTCGAGCAGGAGGAGCTTGGGCCGGGCCGCGAGCGCGCGCGCAAGCTCGAGGAACTTTCGCTCGTGCAGATTGAGTTCCGCGGGCAAAGCCTGCTCCTTGCCGGCAAGGCCCGTGAAGGCGATCCAGTGCAGGGCCTCATCGTGGATCTCTGCCGCGGCACGAGCCGGCCCGCCGAACGTGGCCGCCAGGGCCACGTTGTCGAGGACGGTCATGTTCACGAACGGCCGCGGGATCTGGTAGGTGCGCGCCACGCCACGGCCGGCGATTTCGTGCGCCGGCAGGTGGCCGATCTGGACACCGTCGACGGCGATGGTCCCGCTGGTCAGCGGATAGAAGCCGGAAATGGCGTTGATCAGCGTCGTCTTGCCCGAACCGTTCGGCCCGACCAGGCCCATGATCTCGCCCTCGCGTACGTCGAGATCGACGCCGTCCAGCGCCTGCAAGCCGCCGAAGCGCTTGGTGACACCCCGCACCTGGAGGATGTTGCGCTCGCCGATCGGGCCGGCCGGTGGCGCCACGACGGGACCTCCGGCGGGCACCACGGCGGCAACCGGTTCGGCATTCTTGACCTTCCTGCCCCGCCGCCACTTCTGGACCGCCGGCACGACACCTTCGGGCAGCCACAGGATGGCTACGATCAGGATGAGACCCACGAGGGCTCGTCCGACCATGGCCTCGCCGCCGCTGATGAAGGCATACAGCAGCGTCGTGATGACGGTGGCGCCGATCGCCGGGCCGAACCAGTTCCGCGAGCCGCCCAGCACGCTCATCAGCACGACGTAGAGCGGCACGGTGAGTTCGAAGGTACCGCCGACGGTCAGGAATCCTACATACATGGCATGGATACCGCCCACGGCGCCCGCGATGCCGGCCGAGAGCGCGAAGGCTGCGAGCTTGTAGCGGAAGGTCGGCACGCCCTTGGCCTCGGCCACGTCCTCGTCATCGTGGATGGCGAACAGCCCCATGCCGAGCCGTGAATGGGCGACCCACCAGGCGATGGCGAGCGTAAGCACGCACATCGCAAAACCCAGGACATAGATGGTGCCGGTCTGCGAGCCCATGATGGCGGGCAAGGGCACAGCGCTCATGAAGACGCCGCCGCCGCCGTCGATCGGCGTGTTGAGGATGATTGTGGCAATCACGAAGGTGACGGCCAGCGTCAGCAGGGCGAAGAGCTCGCCGCGCAGGCGCTTCAGCCGGAAGACGATGGCGCCGATACCGACCCCCAGCAGGGCGGCCATGGCGGCAGCGACAGGCACCGTGGCAAGGAACGGAACCTGGAACTTCGTGGTGAGCGTTGCCGTCGTATACATGCCGACGCCGAAGAAGGCGGCGTGGCCCAGGCTGAAGTAGCCCGCGAAGCCGCTCAGCAGCGCCCAGCTCGTCGATAGCGAGACCCAGAAGAACACGAGATAGAAGAAGGACTCGTAGAAGGCCGGCAGGCCAGCCGTCGGCAGGATCGCAAAGACCGCGATGCCGAGGACGGCGGCAAGCTTGGAAAGGCTGTCGGCTTTGATCATAGCCAGTCCGGATCCCAGAGCAGGATCACGATCAGCACCGAAAACGATACGACAGGTGCCCAGGCTGGGCTCAGCACCGCCATGGCGATCGATTCGGAGGCGCCGATCAGCATGCCGGCGAACAGGGCGCCCAGCGGATTGCCGAGCCGGCCGATGATCACCACGGCAAACACCACGCCGAGCCAAGCCCAGATCTGGGCCGGCGCCAAGGTGGCGATCAGCGCGATGAAGGTCCCGGCGACGCCGGCATAGCCCGCGCCCATGCCGGACAGAAGATAGGCGAGCTTCTTGTGATCGACGCCGTAGGCCGCGGCGATATCGGCATCCTCAGCGGCGGCCCGCAGCGCCTTGCCGACATAGGTCCTGCGCAACCACAGCCAAGTGCCCCAGGCGAGCACCCCCGCGACGAGGCAGAGCACGAGTTCGAGAACGGGGATGTAGAACGGCCCTGCCTTGATCGACATCGTCGAATAATGAGTCTCGAAGCGGCGATAGTCGGCCGTCCAGTAGAGCTGGATGGCGACTTCGAGGACAACGGCGAAGCTGAAGGTAATCAAGAGGGACGCGAGCTCGTTTACCTTGAACTTGTCGAACAGCCAGTGCTGCGCGACGCCGATCGCGAACATTGCTGGCACGATGAGCATCGCCGACCACCACGGCTCGACATGGTAGGTCGTGCCGAGTTCGTAGGTCAGGTAGGCGGCGAGGAAGGCCAGCGCGAAATGGCTGAGATTGACCAGCCGCAGCAGCCCCCAGCTCAAACTGAGGCCGAGTGCCAGCAATCCATACATCCCGCCGGCCAGGACGCCCGAAATCAGCGCCTGGCCGAGAAGCGTTGCACTTGGCATTACGCGATCAAGATCCGATCAGCTTGACTCCGGGGGCCGCATACTTGGTCGGCCAGACGACCTTCCATTCGCCGTTCTGGACCTGCTTGATCAATTGCTCCGCCGTTCCGTGATTGTACGGCCCGTCGAACCGCAGGTTGCCGTAGATGGTATCGGCCCCGTTCTTCTTCAGGAAGGCCGCGATCGCCTTGTCGTCCAGGCTCTTGGCGCCGTTAACGCCGGCCTCGAGGATCTGCCATTCCGAAATCATGCCGGCCGCCTGCGCATCGATGATGGCGTACGGCAGGTTGGCCTTGGTCGCGCGCTCCTTGTAGGCCGCCGCCATGCGCCTCACGCCCGGACGGCTGAGGAACGGCTCGGCGGGCTCGAGGAAGGTCGAGCACAGAGCGTTCTTGCCGTCGGGCGACAAGGCTAGCGGACCGGGTGCCGGATAGAGGTGGAAGCTGTTCTTCGGCGTGTAGTCGAGCTTGCGCAGCGCTTCCAGGACCTGGTTGCTCTCGAGCCCAAGCGAACCCACCCATAGGAAGTCGGCGTTGGCTTCCTTCACGCGCGCGGCGATGGCGCCGAAGTCGCGATTGCCGGATTCATATTCGAGGTAGAGCACGACTTTGACGCCGCGCTTCGCCGACTGCTCCTTCATGCCCTGCGCCATGAACTGCGCCGACGGGAACTTGCTGGTCAGGATGACGATGGTCTTGGGCGGCGTCGGCAGGCTCGCCATCGCGTCCAGGATGACGTTGGGATAGGTCTGATCCGGATTGGGCCCGAACGGCGTCGCCGGGAACGCCATCTCGTAGGTCTGCAGCTTGGGAATGCCCATGCTGCTCTGGATGATGACCTTGCCGAAGCGCTGGGCGACGCCCATCGCCGCCAGGATCGGTGCCGTCGCGTAGGGTCCCTGGATCAGGTCGACCTTGTCGACCGTGATCAGCTTCTCGTAGAGGCTGCGCGCCACTTCGGGCTTGGACTGGTCGTCGAGCAGCACATACTCGACCGGCCGCCCGAGGAAACCATTCCGGCCGTTGATCTCCTCGACCATGATCTCGGCTGCGATCTTGTGGATCTGGGCGGTCTGGGCGAGGAAGCCCGTCAGCGACAGCGTACCGCCGACCCGTACCGGCGCGCCCGAAGGCGCTGCGCGTAGAATGGCCGGCGCTCCCAGCGCCGCCGTTGCTCCAACCATGCCAGCCAAGACGCGGCGGCGACGCCACGTGCCCATCCGTTCGACCATCGTTTCCTCCAGTCGGCGCGTTTCAGTTCGGTGCGCCGTTGGCCGGACTTTGGGTCAACCTCCGGGGCATGTAAACGAATTTTCGAAACTTTCGACAATTTTCAACATTCTGTCGCAGCGCGATATCGGTTACCCGCCTGTAACAGTCGGATGCGAACAGTGGGACGCGCAGCAGTTTCGTCCTATGGTCGGCCACGAAGTTCACGGGAGTTCGCTCAATGAAAAGCTACAAGGTCGTCGAGTTCGGCAAGCCGCTGGAGAAGGTCGAGGAGCAGAACCCGACCCCGCAGGGCACGGAAGTCCTGGTGCGCGTCACCGCCGCCGGCGTCTGCCACAGCGACGTCCACCTGTGGGAAGGCTTCTTCGACATGGGCGGCGGCAACAAGGTTTCCACCCAGAAGACCATGAACCCGCCGCGCACCATGGGCCATGAGATCGTGGGCGAGGTCGTGGCGCTCGGCCCCGATGCCAAGGGAGCCAAGGTCGGCGACAACGCCGTGGTCTATCCCTGGATCGGCTGCGGCAAGTGCTGGTACTGCACCACCGGCATCGAACACCTCTGCCCGACGCCGCGCGCGCTCGGCGTCAACAACGACGGCGGCTACGCCGACCATGTCCTGGTGCCGCACGCAAAATATCTCTACCCCTACGGCAACCTGCCGGTCGAACTCGCCTGCCTCTACGCCTGCTCGGGCATCACTGCCTTCGGCGCGGTCAAGAAGGCGGTGGGCCAGGACGCCGGCAAACCGATCCTGGTGATCGGCGCCGGCGGCGTCGGCCTGATGGGCGTGCGCTTCGCCAAGTCGGTGCTGGGTCGCGAGCCGATCGTGGCCGACATCGACGAAAACAAGCGCAAGCTGGCGCTGGAGAACGGCGCCGTGGCCGCGCTCGATCCGCGCGACAAGGATGCGCGCAAGACCATCCAGGAATTGACTGGCGGCACCGGCGTGGGTGCGGCCATCGACTTCGTCGGCGCCGAGAGCACGGCCCAGTTCGGCCTGCGCGCGCTCGGCCGCGGCGGCCGTCTGATCATCGTCGGTCTCTTCGGTGGCAATTTCTCGATCCCGTTGCCGATGTTCGCCTTCACCGGCTGCCAGATCCTGGGTTCGGTCACGGGCAGCCCGGCCGAGATGAAGGAGATGATGGACCTCGTCACCTCCGGCAAAGTGACGCCGGTGCCCACCATCAAGCGCAAGCTCGACGAGGCCGACGCGACGCTGCAGGAGCTGCGCAAGGGCCTGATTATGGGACGGGCTGTTCTGGTTCCGTGAGTCTATTTTCATGAGTGGGGCCGGACGCGCCCTCGCCTATGTCTTTGAGACAGGAACGCTCGCCAGCAAGCGAGCGTTTTTCCTGCGGGCCGAGCCTCTTCTCCTCAAGGACATCGACGCCGAACAATCGTTCCGGCCCGAGTACCTGCGCCTGAAGCAGACGAAATGGTCCGTCGTGCCGCGCCTCGATGATGGAGCCTATGACCTCGGTCTCGTGCTGCTGACCAAGCACAAAGAGGAGAACTTCGCCAACATCGCGCGGGGCTGGGCGTTGCTGGCCCCCGGCGGCCGACTGGTTTGCGCCGGCGCCAACGACGATGGCGCAGCGAGCCTGGAGAAGCAGGTCGGCAAGGCATTCGGCCTCGTCGACCAGATGTCGAAGTTCCATTGCCGCGTCTTCTGGCTCGACAAGGGCGAGCGCGCGCCACCCGACTATTGGCGCGGACTTGCGGGGCTGCAGCCGGTGGGCGCTGGCCCCTGGCTCAGCCAGCCGGGCATTTTCAGCTGGGATCGCGTCGACGACGGCTCGGCACTCCTCGCCGCGCACCTGCCCGACGACTTAGCGGGCACGGTCGCCGATTTCGGCTGCGGCTGGGGCTACCTCTCGCGCCATCTCCTCGATCACTGCTCAGCCATCATACGCCTGGACATGATCGATGCCGAGCATCGCGCTGTCGAAGCGGCACGCGCCAACGTCGCCGATCCGCGCGCGACGGCCCATTGGCTGGACCTGATCGCCGAGGCGGCGCCCGCGACCTACGACGCCATCGTCTGCAATCCGCCCTTCCATGCCGGCCGCGCCGCCCAGCCCGCACTTGGGCAGGGCTTCATCGCGGCGGCGTCCCGTGCGCTCAAGCCCGGCGGGCGATTCTACATGGTGGCCAATCGGGGCCTGCCCTACGAGCCACTGCTGAAAGAACACTTCGCCTCGTTCGAGACGTTGGCCGACAACAACAAGTTCCGGGTGTCGCGGGCTATCCGCTGAACAAACCGGCGATCAGGAACTCCTTGTTCCCTTCGGCACCGGTGATCGGGCTTTCCGTCACGCCCAGCACGCGCCAGCCCGGCTGACCGGCGAGCCATACCGAGATGGTGGCGCAGACTTCTTCATGCAGCGCGGGCTCGCGCACGATGCCGCCCTTGCCGACGCGGCCCTTGCCGACCTCGAACTGCGGCTTGATCAGCGCCACGAGATGAGCGCCCGGCACCGCGAGCGCCAGCGCCGCCGGCAACACCGTGCGCAAGCCGATGAATGAGGCGTCGCACACGATAAGCTCCACCGGCTCGGGGATCGCCGCGCGCGTGACGTCGCGCATGTTGGTCTTCTCCATGGAAACCACGCGCGGATCGCTGCGCAGCTTCCAGGCGAGCTGGTTGGTGCCGACATCGACGGCATAGACCTTGGCCACACCGCGCTGCAGCAGGCAGTCGGTGAAGCCGCCAGTCGACGATCCGACGTCGAGCGCAATTCGGCCCGCGACCGGGATGGCAAAGTGATCCAGCGCCTTGGCGAGCTTCAGCCCGCCGCGCGAGACATAGGGATGCGGCTGGCCGCGCACTTCAAGCGCCGTGTCCCCGCTGACGCCCTGCCCTGCCTTGTCGAGGCGGCGCTCGCCGGAAAAAACAAGACCGGCCATGACGAGGCGTTGCGCGGCAGCCCGCGTTTCCGCCAGCCCGCGTTCGACCAATGCTACGTCCAGTCGCGTCTTGGCCATCAGACTTCCGGCGGCGGCGAGCGGTGCTTGGCCGAGATCGGGCTCATGAGACCGACGGCGATGCCGTCGGGATCTTTGACGATGGCGTAGCGCGCGCCCCAGAAGGCATCGAACGGCGCCTGCAGGCTGCGATGGCCAGCCGTAGTCATCTCGCCATGAAGGCGATCGACCTCTTCGCGCGAACTCACGCTGAAACCCACGACCACGCGGCCAGCGAGGTCTTTGCGGCCGGCCCACCCCTTGTTCCAGATCTGGGCAAAGGCCGCGCTGTCGAGATCGAGACCTGCAGCCTCGGTCGCCCCGGGCTCGACGGCGGTGACATGGTGCGCGCCGGTGGCGGTGCGCCATATCCGCGGATCGGGAATGTCGACACCCAGCCGGCGATAGAAGGCGATGGATGCGTCGACATTGCCGCTTACTATGTTCAACTGATTGAGCGTCGGCCGCATCAGGTCCATGGGCTCACTCCGTAACTCGAGGGAAGAAACACTTAGCATGAGCACGAAGCTTCTGGAGGGCGAACGCGCCCTGATCACCGGCTGCGCCGGCGGCATCGGCCGCGGCATCGCCAAGGCCTTGCTGGCCGAGGGCGCCATTGTCCTGGGGAGCGACATCACCGCCCCGCCGGCCGGCGACGGCATCGATTTCCTGGCGGCCGATCTCTCCAAGCCCGACGGCTGGAAGGGCCTGCTCGACGGCGCCACGAAGAAGCTCGGCACCCTCTCGCTCTTCGTCCATGCCGCGAGCCCGCGCCGCCTCGAAGTCGACACGCCCCTGTCGGTGAGCGAGGAAACCTGGGACACGATGGTCGACATCAACTTGCGCTCGGGCTTCTTCCTCGCCCGCGAGGTCGGCCGCCACATGCGCGACAACAAGGTGAAGGGCCGCATCCTGCTGATCACGTCGCAGCATCGCGACATGACACGCAACCTGCCGCACTACAGCGCCTCCAAGGCCGGCATGACGATGGTGATGAAGGAGCTGGCGCGCGTGCTGGCGCCCGACGGCATCCGGGTGAACGCCATCGCGCCCGGCGCCATCCCGGGCGGCGGCTTCGTCGCCGACAATCTCGGCGCGCTCGTTGCCCAGATTCCCCTTGGTCGCGCGGGGACTCCCGACGACATCGCCCAGGTGGCTGTAGCAATCCTGTCGGAAAGATTTGGCCGATATGTAGTGGGTACGACGGTAGAAGTTGATGGTGGAATAGGCCTGATCAGCTGGATTCCCGCCAAGGCTTGACCGGCCGGGCCGGAAGGACAATCTATTCCGCCTGAAAGCAGTTTTTCACAGAGGGGGTTTCGCCATGACGCTTCGCATCAATTCCACCGCGCCGGATTTCACAGCCGAGACGACCCAGGGCCCGATCGAGTTCCACAAGTGGATCGGCGACGGCTGGGCCATCCTGTTCTCGCATCCCAAGGACTTCACGCCGGTCTGCACGACCGAACTTGGCTACATGGCCGGCCTGAAACCCAAGTTCGACAAGCTCAACACCAAGATCGTGGGCCTCAGCGTCGATCCGGTGAGCAATCATTCAAAGTGGGCCAAGGACATCGAGGAGACTCAAGGCCATGCCGTCACCTATCCGATGATTGGCGATCCTGAGTTCAAGGTGGCGACCGCCTACGACATGCTGCCCGAAGGCGCCGGCACGACGTCGGAAGGCCGCACGGCGGCCGACAACGCCACGGTCCGTTCGGTGTTCATCATCGGCCCGGACAAGAAGATCAAGGCGATGCTCACCTACCCGATGAGCACCGGCCGCAACTTCGACGAAGTGCTGCGCCTGCTCGAGAGCTGCCAGCTCACGGCCAAGCACCAGGTGGCGACGCCGGTGAACTGGAAGAACGGCGAGGACGTGATCATCGTCCCGGCCGTCTCCGACGAAGCCGCCAAGGCGAAATATCCGAACGGCTGGAAGGCCCCGAAGCCCTACCTCCGCATCGTGCCGATGCCGAAGTAGTCGACTCATTGGACCGCGGGCCTCCAGGCCCGCTCAATTTCATAAGGCGGGCCTGGAGGCCCGCGGTCCGGACGAAGATTATCCCCGCGCGCGCTCGGTCTGCTGACCGAGCGCCGCAAGGGCAGTCGCCACGATCGCCGGCGCGTTGAGGCCGGCCTGCTCGTATTGCTTGGCTGGTGCTGCGTGGTCGATGAAGCGGTCGGGCAGGATCATCGGCCGCACTTTCAATCCGTGATCGAGCAGACCGTTGCTCGCGAGATACTGCAGCACCTGGCTGGCGAAGCCGCCGACCGATCCCTCCTCGATGGTGATCAGCACCTCGTGCTCGCGCGCGAGCCGCCTGATCAGGTCGGTATCGAGCGGCTTGGCGAAGCGGGCGTCGGCGACCGTGGCGCTCAGCCCCTTGGCGGCGAGATCCTCGGCCGCCACGCGGCACTCGCCGAGGGGGGTGCCGAAACTCAGGATCGCGATCTTGGTGC
>JAUXST010000035.1 GCA_030679805.1 Reyranella sp.
GGCATGGACCTGGCCCTCGCGGTGCTCGATGCGGTCGAGGCAGGCCTCGACCAGGTCGCGGGCCTTCAGCCGCTTCTGGGCCATCCGCAGGACGGCCTCGCTGGCCGTCAGTTTGTTGGGCGATTTCGCCATGCGTTCTTCCCCCTGAGGTGTCGTCGGGGGCATGATGACGGAGCCCCGCGCGAAAAAACAGGGCTGGAAAGGTCGTCCATGAGCACACCCTTCGCCGTCCGGAAGATCGGTCATGCCGTTGTCTATGTGAGCGACCTCGATCGCTCCAAGCGCTTCTACACCGAGGTGCTGGGCTTCCAGGTGTCGGACGTCTATCCCGGCACGATGATGCCGGGCGGCATGGTGTTCCTGCGCTGCAATGGCGATCACCACTGCCTCGCGCTGGTCGGCGACCGTGCGCCCGATGCCGGGCAGGACAAGAGCCTCCATCATCTCGCCTTCGAACTCGCCACGCTCGACGAGGTTTTTCGCGCCCGCGATCACCTGAAGGCGCACGGCGCCAAGCTCACCTATGAAGGCCGCCGCCGCGCTGGCTGCCAGGTTTCGGTGGAATTCCTCGATCCCGACGGCCACCACCTCGAACTCTACTGGGGCGTCGACCAGATCGGCTCGGACGGTCGCGCGCGTCCCTGGGAGGAATGGCGCCAGACCATGTCCCTGGAAGATGCCGTGCGCATCGCGCCGCCGGGCCAGGACACGACGCTGCACGATGCGGCGCTGCGCGCGCGCCTCGAAGCCGGCACCGACCGACCTTCGTCGTGAAGCGTCATCCTCAGGCGGCGCCGAATGGCCGATTGAGGATGCGGATGGCTTCCTCGGCGGCGAACAGCCGGTTGCGCTTGTAGCCGGTGCGTTCGGTGAGAATACCGATTTCGACCATTTGCCGAACGGCACTCGATGCAGCAGGAAAAGAAACGCCGAGGAGCTGCTGCAATCTTCCAATGGTCACGATCGGATATTCGTGCAGAAAGCGAAGTGCTTTCAGAGCCGCAGAATCGGCACGAAAGGAGCGCCGCACCCGCCAGGAGTCGCCGAGGGCGGCAAGATCGGCACGCGTGCGTTTGATTTCGGAGACGGTTCCGGTGGTCGCGTCAGCCATGAAGCCAACCATCGATGGCCAGTCGAGCCGCTGTTGTGCGGCCTTGAGCGCTTCGTAGTAGTTCGTCTTGTTCGCCTCGATATAAGGCGAGAGGTAGAGCGGCACGCTGCCATCGGCGGCCATCATCAGCGGCAGGAGAAGGCGTCCGACGCGGCCGTTACCGTCCCTGAAAGGATGAACGGCTTCGAAGTGCGCGTGGGCGATCGCCATCCGTGTGATGAGTCCCTGGGTCATGGCTTGCATGCCGTCGCATCGCATGTAGTCGACATTTTCTTCAAGGCATTGCGGCACGGCATCCGGTGGGGGTGGATTGTAGGTCGATGTCGCGATGTGCCCTGTCCCGCCGATCCATATGACTCGCTTCCGGAGCTTTCCAGGGACATCGGCATAGTCCGGATCGGACCTCATGGCATTGCGGTGCAGTTCACGCACAAGATCCACCGAGAACACGGCCAGGCCGGTCCGCTGCGCCCGCGGCAGTATGCCTTCCAGTGTCGCGGCGTAGTCGCGTACTTGCCGGGTGGGTGACGACGTGCCGTCGGCTCCGTCTTCCTCGAGCGAGAGAAGCTCGTCGAGAGTGCTGTGTGTACCCTCGATCGCCGAACTGCTGAGCGCTTCCTTGCGTGTGAGGATTCGACTGACGAGAAATGGGTCCTCGAGTTCCCGTGCGATGGTCTCCACCTCGACCATCGCCCGCTGCGCGACCTCGACCGATGCGAGCGCCATGCCGAGGGCGACCGAGTCGGTGGGCGGTGGCAGAGGCACGACGCCATAGTGTGAAGCATGAGGCGCCGGCAGCCGCCGCAGGCGCGCCCCAACATCTTTTGCCAGGTCGGCTCGTCTCATGGTGCAGGGCCCATAACCTTTAATAGGGCGACCGTATTTTGCCTTATATTAAAGCTTAACTCAATATCATTTAATATAAGATGAAGATGCTTGCCATATTCAAGGGTAATTTCCACGTCCGATAGAGCGGTGGCAATCGCGCGGCGAACATTCGTCTCGAATAGCAGCCTATCGGCTGAACTTCAGGAGGGCGGTTCCGATCAGGGTCGTGGCGACGGACACCAACCGGATCAGGCTGAGCCGCTCCTTCAGGAAAACGACGCCGATGACCACCGCGAAGACGACGCTGGTCTCGCGCAACGCGGACACCAGGGCCAGCGGCGCCACGGTCATGGCCCAGATAGCAAGCCAGGTTGCGCCATAGCTCATCAGCCCCACGGCAATCCCGATGCGCCCGCTGCGCGCGGCGACCGGTCGTTGCTTGCCGCGCTGGAGCCATTGGATGCAGCCGACCACCAGGATTGCGTTGAAGAGCGCCATCCAGGCCATGAAGCCACTGGCCGTTCCCGCCGCGCGCGCTCCCAGGCCGTCGGTGAGCGTGTAGGCGGCGATGAACAGGCCGGCCCCGAGGGCATAGAACGAAGACCGTGGATCGTGGAGACCGGCCGCGCCCCGCGCCAGCACCAGGCTCGCAATGCCGAGCGCAATGAGCAGGACGCCGATCTGGGCGGCGGGCTCCAGTCGCTCGCCCAGCAGGCCGATCGAGACGACGGCGACGCCGAGCGGTGCCACGCCGCGCGCCAGGGGATAGACGTGGCTGAGATCGCCGGCATGGTAGGCGCGATTGAGGAACAGCATGTACGCCGTCGCCAGGGTCGGACTGGCGATCAGGTAAGGCCAGCTTTCGATCGCCGGCACGGCGACGAATGGAATGAGGCACAGGGACAGAAATAACTGCGTGAGCGACATCGCCTTGAGCAACGCGAGCCGATCACCATCGACCTTGACCAGGGCGTTCCAGGCTGCGTGGACGACTGCGGCGCAAAGGACCAGCAAGAATACCTCTGGCGCCATGGACAATCTCCGCTTGGCTGTCGGCTGCCGACAACCTAGACACTAATGATCCGACACAGTGACTTATTTTGACGGTCAGGAGGAGCCCATGCCCGCAAGCGTGATGTTCCACGACGGCAATCGCCGCCTACAAGACCAGTTCGACAGCCGCCGTATCGCCGATCGCCTGGAAGAGAAGCTGACGCGCTCCCGGTTCACGGAGCAGGATCGCGCCTTCATCGAGGGGTCGATGTTCTTCTTTCTGGCGACGTCCGATGACCGCGGCCGGCCGGATTGCTCCTTCAAGGGCGGCGCGCCGGGCTTTGTGCGGGTGACCGGCCCCGACGAGCTCGTCTTCCCCGACTACGACGGCAACGGCATGTTCAAGAGCCTGGGTAACGTGCTGGTCAATCCGGCGGTCGGGCTGCTGTTCATCGACATGGGCGAAAAGCCACGGCGGATGAGGGTCAACGGCGAGGCGAGCGTCAGTCGCGACGATCCGCTGATGCAGCGCTTCGCCGGTGCCCAGCTCCTGGTTCGGGTCAAGGCGCGGGCGATCTTTCCCAATTGCCCGCGCTACATCGTGACGCCGGGCACGGCGGAGGCGTCGAAGTATGCGCCGCGCCCCGGCCATGAACCGCCGGAGCCCGCCTGGAAGGGCTTCGACGATTTCAGGGACTACATCCATCCTCGGCAGAAGACACCCAGCGGAGAGTGACAGCGTGAGCAAGCGATTCGCCATCATCGGCGCGGGCATGTCGGGCATCCTGGCCGCCATCAAGCTGAAGCAGCGTGGCATCGAGGATTTCACGATCTACGAGAAGGCCGGACGGCTTGGCGGCACGTGGCGGGACAATACCTATCCCGGCCTTTCCTGCGACGTGCCGAGCCATGTCTATGCCTATTCCTTCGAACTCAAGGGCGACTGGACGCGGCGCTTCTCGCCGGGTGCCGAGATCCAGCGCTACTTCGAGGGCGTGGCCGAGAAATACGGCGTCGAGCAGCACATCCGCTACAACAGCGAGATCACCCGCGCCGACTATGTGGACGGACGCTGGCGGCTGAAGACCTCGAGTCGCGCGACCGACACGGTGGACGTGGTGATTGCCGCGACAGGCGTGCTGCATCATCCCGTGGTGCCCGACATCCCCGGCCTCGCCGACTTCAAGGGGCCAAAGTTTCACTCGGCGCGCTGGGGCCATGCCGTGCCGATCCACGGCAAGCGCGTCGGCGTCATCGGCACCGGCTCGACCGCGATCCAGATCGTGCCGGCGCTCGTCGATCGCGTCGCCAAGCTCTCGTTGTTCCAGCGCACCGCTCAGTGGGTGCTACCGCTCGCCAACCCGTTCTACAGCGCCGAGGAGAAGGCGATGTTCCTCGCCTCGCCTGAGCGGCTGCGGCAGTCCTACGATTTCTGGTCGCAGCGCTTCGTCGACACGTTCGCGCGTGCCGTGATCGGCAACCAGGACGAGCTGCAGAAGATCGAGGACGCCTGCCGGCTCAATCTCGAGGAGAATGTCCACGATCCCGAGCTGCGGCGCCGGCTGACACCCAATTACCGCGCCGCCTGCAAGCGGCTGATCATGTCGGACGAGTTCTATCCGGCGATGCAGAAGCCCAATGTCGAACTGGTGACCGGGGGCATCGACCGCATCGAGGCGACCGGCGTGCGGACGAAGGACGGCGTGCTGCACGTGCTCGACGTGCTGGTGCTGGCGACCGGCTTCGATGGCCACGCCTTCGTGCGGCCGATGGAGGTCGTGGGCGAGGGCGGGCACACCCTGTCGGAGGCGTGGGCGGAGGCCAACGAAGCCTATCGTTCGGTGGCGGTCCCGGGCTTTCCCAACTTCTTCATGCTGGTCGGGCCCAACAGCCCGATCGGCAATTTCTCGGTGATCATGATCTCCGAGCTGCAGATCGATTACATCCTGCAGCTCGTCGACCTTGTCCTCGAGGGCAAGTGCCGGGCGGTGGCGCCGTCGGCTGCCGCCGCGCGGCGCTTCAACGACGCACTCCACGAGGCCATGAAGGGCACCGTCTGGGTGTCCGGCTGCCGCAGCTGGTACCTCGACAGGAACGGCAATCCGGCGCTGTGGCCATGGAGCTTCGACCGTTTCCGCGAGGAGATGCGGAAGCCCGATCTCGCCGATTTCGATCTCGCTGCTTAGGAGCCTTGCGTGGGAACCGTGGAACGCTGGCGCTGCCACAATCCGATGTCGGACCCCGGGGTAGGTCCCTTGAGCTTCGACGGATTGCCGGCTGACATCGGTGTGCTCTGCCGCATCGTCCAGGGTGTCCTCCTCCATTCGGACTGGATCCCAGCCTATGGCGCCTCGGAGGCCCAGTTCCGGACGGTTTCGCGGGAGACGCTGCCGTTGGCCGCGCGACTGCGGCAGATCGGCGAGGCCGACCCTCGTCCCTTGGCCCTGGAGCGCGCGACCGACAAGCGCGCCGTCGGCACCTGCCGGGACTATGCCTTGATGCTCTGCGGCATGCTGCGGCACCAGAGTGTTCCCGCGCGCGTGCGCTGCGGCTTCGCGGCCTACTTCCGCAAGGATTGGGAAGATCATTGGATCTGCGAGTATTGGCAGGACGGTCGGTGGAAGAAGGCGGACGCCCAGCTCGACAAGATCATCGCGCCCCGGCTCGACATCGACTTCGGCCCGGTCGACTTGCCGGTCGACAAGTTCATCACCGCCGGCGAGGCGTGGCGTCGCTGCCGGTCGGGAGAGGCCGATCCGGCGGTCTTCGGCCATGGCGAGGCAGCGTCAGGCCTGTGGTTCGTCCGCGTCAACGTCGTGCGCGATCATCATTCGCTGAACGGTCGCGAGACCTCCGATTGGGACACATGGCGGCAGGCGACGGCTGCGGATCGCGTGCTTTCCGAGGCCGAGTGCGTTCAGGCCGATGGCATCGCGGCGCATCCGGAAGCGCCGATCGAAGCGGCCCTTACGCCGCCCTGGTTGCGAACGTGACAGCACTGCCTGCACTTCTGAAATTGTTGGTAGCAAGTTAAATTGTCCGGTCTAGGTAGCAGGTGATGTGTCCGCTCGGTTTGCTTTTCTGGCAGGGGCTAGCCCCTGCCAGTCGGTCGCGTCGAGCGGTGTGACGCGGCTTGGTTGATGTTGAACGTCGATCGGCGAGCCATCGGCCTGGAACTCGGCGAGACGATGAGGCCCGAGGCTGACCGACAGACGGCCGTCCCAGTATTCTCGGACGCGGACGGTTGCCCTGACGAAGTGCGGTCGCAACGGACTGGGCGGCAGTTGCAGACGCAGGCGCCGCCATATGACGGTGTTGTCGTTGCCGACGATCCGGTCCTCATGGACGCACAGGATGTCGCGCCACAGTTCGCGAGGATCCGCGACGAAGGCCGTGCCGGGCTGCTCAGCGGGAACGGCGAAGCGGGCGTTGTGCTGGGCCAGGTAGACCTCGCGCAGCCACCGGTTGGCGGCTTCCATGGTCCGCACGCCGGCCAACCTCAGCTCCTTGGGGAGGCGATCCTGCAAGGTCCTGAACAAGCGCTCGCTGCGGCCACGGGCCTGCGGCGAGTAAGCCGGGATGTGGTCGATGCCGAGTTCGTGCAGGGCTCGACCGACCTCGGTCAGGTGCTCCTTGGAGACCTTGCCGCCAGCCTTGCGGGTGTGGAAGTAGTGGCTGCCCCGGTCGCTATAAAGCGCGCAGAACAAGCCCTTCTTCTCGATCGTCTCTGACAGGCCGCGGAACGAGGAGGCGGTGCCCTCCTGATCGACCAGGAACAGCGAGTACAGTTCGCTGGTGGCATCGTCCATGGTGGCGATCATATCGTACGACCGCTCGTCGCCCGGCAGCCAGGCGTGCGGCGAGCCGTCCTGATGCAGCAGCATGCCCGGTAACGGTCGCCGCGGTCGCTTGCGGCGATGGGCGCCACGGCGCGCCGCCGGCCGCACCAGGCCGGAACGCTGCAGATAGATCTTGGTCGTCGTGTAGCTGAGCTTGTAGTCGGTGCGCTTCGCCAGGTGCTCGTGGAAGTGCTTGACCGTGAAGTCGGCATAGTCCGCCCGATACAGCTTCAGCATGCGCTCGATCTCGGCAGCCTCGGCCCGGCGGCCGGACGGCTTGCCGATCCGGCGGTCCCGCAGGCCCGCACTGCCTTCCTCCCCATGCCGGTCCCGCCACCGCCGGAACGTTCGTTCGCTCACCCCCAGCAGCGAGGCTGCCTCCATCTGACTCAGTTCCCCGCGCTCCTGGCGCCACAGCAAGTCCTCGAACCTCATGATCCGGATGTCCTGAAGTGTCCTTGCCCGGCCCATCCAGACCTCCCCAAGTGGAGGCCCATCAGAACCGGTCAATTCACTCGCTACATAATCCGGTCAATTCATTAGCTACCTACAC
>JAUXST010000047.1 GCA_030679805.1 Reyranella sp.
GGGAGATCACCTCAGCCTGGAAGGAATGGACCGTCATCGTTACCCCGATTGCAGGACCGTCCGAGCAGCGGTCGTTGAATGGGGTCGATTAGAAAGAGGAGGAAATGGGTCGGCGCAACAAGTTCGAAGGAGGCGCAGTACCCTGGCGTACAAAAGCAGGGGCACGGCGGTCGGGCCTCAGGAGTGATGGCTGCCCTCATCCGTTGTTTCATCTGCAGGCGCGATATCCTCAGAGATCTCGTCGGCCAGGGTTCGGCCTTTGGCCAGGCGCCGGCCGAGTGCCTCGACATAGCCCTCGTAACGTTCCCGGCCCTTGGCCTGCGCGCCCGGCTGCGCGGTATCCGGCAGAGGTGGAGTCGCCGTCAGCCAGAATCGCACGAAGAGCGCGAGCGCCTCGTTGGAGATGGTGACGTGGCGCTCCAGTCGTTCGAGTTGGCGATTAAGTCGGTCGAGCCGGCGGCCGAGCGCCCCTTCCAGCCGTTCGGAGCCGTCCGGCGAGAGGAAGGACGCGAGGGCGGTTTCCACGATGAGGGCCTGCGGTACGCGCTTGCGCTGTGCATAGTCGGCGAGCTTGATCGCCAGATCGGGCGGCAAGCGGAACGTATGCTTGGTCCGCATCCGGCGGCTCAGAGGTCGATACCGTCGCCGGGATCCAATGCGGCCTGGCGGGCGAGACCTCGGGCGGCGGCGCGCAACGCTCGAGCGCGCACGGCGTCCTCGTCAGGCTCATCCTCGCCAAACGCAAACTCCGGTGAGGGCGCAGGAGGCTCGGGTGCGATGTCTTCATGCTCGGCAAGCTCCGGCTCTCGCCGGATTCCGCCGTTAGCGGAATCATCGACTGGAGGCACCGCCTGGAAACCTGCCACTCCCTCGCTCCCGCTCCGTCTCGCCGGAGCGGGCGTGCCGCTCCAGTCATCCGCCGCCGTGCTGGCAGCCCTTGGCCTTTCCGGCTTTGGTGCTGGAAACAGACGCTCCGTCAGTCGCCGATCCTCGTAATACCGTGCCTTCCTGGCCCGAATCGGCGGGCAGCCGGAGACCAGCACCAATTCGTCGGTGGCGGGCAACTGCATGACCTCGCCGGGTGTCAGCAGCGGTCGCGCCGTCTCCTGCCGCGAGACCATGAGATGGCCGAGCCAGGGGCTCAGCCTATGGCCGGCGTAGTTCCTCGCATCGCGAATCTCGGTGGCGGTGCCGAGCGCATCCGAGACGCGCTTGGCAGTCCGCTCGTCGTTGGTGGCGAAGGACACGCGTACATGGCAGTTGTCGAGAATGGCATTGTTCGGACCGTAGGCCTTCTCGATCTGGTTGAGCGACTGGGCGATGAGAAAGCTCTTCAGCCCATAGCCTGCCATGAAGGCGAGCGCGGATTCGAAGAAGTCGAGGCGACCCAGCGCGGGGAACTCGTCGAGCATGAGCAGCAGCCTGTGGCGCCGGCCCTTGGCATGGAGTTCCTCGGTCAGCCGGCGGCCGATCTGGTTCAGCACGAGCCGCACCAGCGGCTTGGTCCGGCTGATGTCGGAC
>JAUXST010000053.1 GCA_030679805.1 Reyranella sp.
GTGCTGGTCGGCATCGGAGGCGACCAAGTCGTTCCCTTGAAGTCGAGCTATGCCCACCTGATCGGCGACGACATGCCGTGGCCCGGCATGCGTGCCCTGTTGGATGGGGCCAAGACACCCTGGGACGGCGTCGCGTTCTTCGTCGGCCTCGCCCATGACGGGGGTCCGCTGCCCGATGCCGCGGCCGCAGCCAAGCTGAGGGACGTCGAAGCCGACGTGAAATCCGATCCGCTGGCGCTCAATCGCGGCCTGTTCTTCGACCGCGAGGGCCGCCATCTGAGAATAGATCAGGTCGCCGGATGACCGACACGGGATCGGTGCACCGTCCGGCGCAGCGGCTCACGGCGGGCGGCAGCGAGAGCCTCGACGAGATCGTCGCCGAGGAAGTGGCGGTGGCGCTGGTCTACAACGGCATCAGCCATGCCGTAATGATGGCAACCCCCTGCGACCTCGAGGATTTTGCCCGCGGCTTTTCGCTCACCGAGCGCATCGTCGAGAAGCCGTCGGAGATCTACGATATCGAGGTCGAGGATGTTGCGGTCCCGAGCGGCCGGGGCATCGAGGTCCGGCTGAAAATCGCGGCGCAGCGGATGGCCGGGCTGCAGGAGCGACGGCGCAGCCTCGCCGGACGGACCGGCTGCGGCCTGTGCGGCGTGGACAGTCTCGACGCCGCGCTGCGCCCTGTCCCGGTTTCGCAGGCGACAGGCGTGGTCTCGCGTGTGGCGATCGAGCGGGCGATGGCGTCGCTGCCGGGGCTGCAGCGCATCAACAAACTGAATGGCGCCACCCATGCCGCTGGCTGGGCGACGGCGGACGGCACCCTTGTCGCGGTGCGCGAGGATGTCGGCCGGCACAACGCCCTCGACAAGCTGGGCGGTGCGCTTGCGGTGAGCGGTGCCGCGAAGCCCGGCGGTTTCGTGGTGGTGACCAGCCGCTGTTCCTACGAGATGGTGCAGAAGGCCGCCGCCCTGGGCGCGCTGGCGATCGCCGCCGTCTCGGCGCCGACCTCGCTCGCGATCGAGACAGCCGAGCAGGCCGGCATCGCGCTCGTGGCCTTCGTGCGCGACGGCCGCCTCACCGTATATGCCCACGCGGAGCGGATCGTTTCGTGAGCATCGGGCCATGACGGGACAGCGTGTTTTCGGCGTCACCGGCTGGAAGAACGCCGGCAAGACGACCCTGGTCGAGCGACTGGTGGCGGAATTCGTGCGGCGCGGCTGGCGCGTGTCGACCGTCAAGCACGCCCATCACGATGTCGATATCGACCAGCCGGGCCGCGATTCCTTCCGCCACCGTGTGGCCGGCGCCAGTGAGGTAGCTCTGGTCGGCGGGCTGCGCTACGCGATCATGCGCGAGCAGGCCGAGCCCTCGCTGGCCGAGGTAATGGCCCGGCTTGCGCCGGCCGATCTGATCCTGATCGAGGGCTACAAGCGCGAAGCGCACCCCAAGATCGAGGTGCGCGCCGGAGAAGCGCAGTCCCTTGCCGCTGCCGATCCCAACGTCGTGGCCATCGCCGCCGACACCCGGCCAGCCGAGACGCACCTGCCCTGGTTCAAACGCGACGATACTGCCGGCATCGCCGACTTCATCGCCGGCCGCGCTGGGTAGCTCGCCTGGACTACTGCTTCGTGCTCTGGAAGGTCCCGTTGGCCCCGTAGCGGGGACCCGTGATCACAAAGGCGCCCACCTGAGAGGTCGGACTGGTCGTGCCGATCAGGCTGAGGCTGCGACCCGGCACGCCAGTCGTCGACGGCAGAGGCGCCGCTGTGGTGAAGACCGAGCTATTGCCGACGGCGAAGGTGTTTGGCGTGCTGCCGCCACCAAAGGAGGCGCCGTTGAATTGCGCGCTGGCAACGCCGTTTCGAGCGCCCACGTTCCAGACGTTCTGATAGGTGCCGCTAGCCAGAGAGGGATTGCCATTGTGGACGGCGACGCCCGACATCGTACCCTTGTAGGTGACCGTCGAGGTCATCGCGTTTGCGGTGTTGACGATGTTCTGTACTTGGCCTGGGAGGCGGAGACCGTCTGACTGGGTAAGGGCATTGATTATCTGGTCGTTCGGGTTGCGGTTGCCGGGGCCAGGGCCACTGCCGAATTTGTCACCCTTCGATCCGTCGACTCCGGTACCCTTGCTGGAGTTTCCGTCCGAAAAGCCGGAATTTTTTGCCGCCTGATCGGCATTGCCGCTGCCGCCTGGCGTGCCACCCTTCTTGCTGCCCTCGAACTGGCCGAGCAGCGCGGTCAATTGGCCCCGCGTCAATAGCGTCGGCCGGCCCGGCAAGCTGCCGAAACTGGTCGTCACCTCCGTTCCCGGGCGGGTGATGGTCTCGATGCGGCCATTGGCGCCGACCGTCATGCTGAAACCGAAGAGGAAGATCGAACGGGTCTTCGCCTGGTTGACGTCGAGCATGGCGATGCCGCCGCGGATACCGATCGTGTCCGACGGGGTGTTGACGACGATCGCGTTGGTCTTGCTGATCTTGCCGCCGACCAGGCGAAACACGCCTTTACTGGCCGTGATCGCGAGATCGCCCGTCTTGCTGTTGGGGTCGTAGACGAACTTGTCGATCACGAGGCTGGCGTCCGGCCCGACCGTGAGCGACGTGCCGTCGAGAAACATCAGGTGAGCGCGGTCACCGGCTTTGGTGGTGATGGTTTCGTTGGCCTGTACGTCGACGCCGACACGGAGCACGCGTTCAGCCTCGGTGGGCGGCTTGCCCAGCGGATCGCCGTCGGTCGCCGACGTGACGCCGACCTTTGCCGCCGCGGTGCCGATCATCATCGGAGAGCACAGCAGCATCAGTGCAGTCGCGCCGGCGAGCGCGGCGCGCGGCAGCGACGAACTTACAAACGCAGGCTTTGCCATGGCAATTTCCCCGCCCCACTCAGAACCGCCAGCTTACACCCATCAGGAAGCTGTTGTTCGTGAATTGATAGTTCGAAAGATTCGCACTCCGCACAAAACGACCGCCCGATATCGTCATGGTTGTTCGATCGTCGAACGGCACCGTCAGAGCCAAGCTGAGGATTGTGTCCTTTTGCTGGCGGGTGACCGTTGGGTCAACTGTGGCGTCCGCCTGATCGTAAGTCCACCATTGGACATTGGCCGTGAGAGCGATCCCCCAGGGCAAATCGGTCTTGAAAAGCGGGTCGTCGAAGCGGAACTGCAGGCTGCCGCCGGTGCCGGCGACCACGTAGTTCTGCCAGGGCGTGCTATCGGTCTCGTAGCGCTGGATATTGGCGTTGCCGAAGATCGCGATCGTCGGCGCGATCTGGAACTGGAAGGTCGTGGTACCCGAATATTCCCAGCCGTTGAATTGGTCGTTGGTGGGCAGATACCAGGTATTGGGGTGCAATTGCCGGCGCGCCACGCCGATCGTCGTGTTGCGCAGCCGGTCGGTGAGCAGAGAGCCCACCTCCAGCCCAGATCCATAGGCGCCGTAGAAGCTGGTGTCGTTCACCCAGATGTAGCCGGCGGTCAGGAAGGGTTTTACGCTGATATCCTCGAAGATACCCTGGAACGCCTGGAAGCGCGGGCCGGACGTGAGGTCGATGATCGACACGTTGGCCGTCTGGACCTGAAACTGGCGATTGGCGTAGGCGGTAAGCTGGGTCTCGAGCTGCCCTTTGTCCTGGCCGCCCAGCTCGTAGATATGTCGTACGGCGCCTGACGCTACCGTCCCCCAATCTCCCGTGCCGATCGCCGCTTGGTTGAGATTCGCCGTCTGGCCGAACAGGAGGACGCTGGATGTCGCGGGACCCAGATTGGCGTTGGACTGGTAGCGAAAGCCGCCGAAGATTTCGCCCTCGATACGGGAGGGGCTCTGGCGCTTCTCGACCTCCGCCAGGAACTGCTGCGCGCGACTGCGCACATCAGGCGGAGTGGCGGCGGACTGGAGCGTCGTCTCCAGGTAAGTGCGGGCAACCTCATAGGAGCCGAGACGGTAGTAGAGCACGCCCAGTTCGAGGCGGATGCGGGGCAGGTCGGGATCGACCAGGAGCATGCGCTCGAGCGCCGAGATGGCACCTTCGATGTCGCCGCTCTGTGCCGCCACTGTGGCGAACTTGAACAGCACGTCGAGATTGCCGGGCTGACGCAGCATTTCCTGGAACGCGTCGTCGTAGGCGCGCTCCTTGTCTGTCGCGGCAGCAGGCAGTGCCGGTGTCTGAGCATAGGCAATCGACACCCCGGTACTCGGCGCACCGACGACGATCGCAAAGTACGCCAAATAGCGGACCAACCGCTTACCCTGACGCAAGATTCTCAATCTCCCCGCCAGCCTTGGAGAATGCGCTGGTTTCTCCAAGTGTACCGCACGGCATTCAATTGAGCCAGATCAGTCCTAAACCAGCCAACTCCAGGCGATCAGAATCCATCCCAAGAGAGGCCCCATGCGCGCCGCCCGCATGCGCAACATCATGCGGCGATACTGGCGATCGCCGAGCGCCACGATGAAGCGCTCACGGTTGCTTAACATTGCAGCGAGCATGCGATCGAGCATGCGGCCGTGGGTGTCGCCCCAGTTCCGGCTGGAAAGATGGAGGCGACCGCCCAGCACGGGATTGTCGGCAGCGCCGTTGCGGCCATGCAGTCGGTACGAATAGAGCGCCTGGTCGATCAGCAGCGAACCCGCGACCATCTGGGCCATGACGACGATGTAGAAATCCATGTGCAGGCGGAACGCCTCGTCGTCGTCGGGAAAGACGAGATCGATCAGCGAGCGGCGGAACATCATCGATGAGGTGCTGACCCACACCCAGTGCACGACGCGCCTGGTGTAGAGGCGATAGGGCGTCTGGCTCTGCCAGCTGGCGCCGCGCGCCGAATCGACCTTGGGCACGCGCGCCGGATCGATCGGGGCGAAGGCCTGGTCGCGGTCGACGCGGGCGCGATCCTTGCCGAACCAGTAGACGCAGCCGGCGATCAACGCACCCTGGCCGTCGATCAGCCGGGCGTTGCAGGCGGTGAAGCCGACCGCGTAGGTCTCGTTCAGGTGGGCCGCGAGGTGCCGTTCGAGGAAGTCCTCGTTCCACAGGTCGTCGGAATCGAGAAAGCAGACGAACGTCGCTTTGGTGGCGGCGAGCCCACGGCGTGTAGCGCCGGTCTGGCCGACATTCTTGTCGAGCCGGATCTGGGTGAAGCGCGGGTCTGCCAGTTCGTCGAGCGTCTGCTGGACCACCGCGGCTGAATCGTCGGTCGAGGCGTCGTCGACGATGACGCACTCAAAATCGCGTAGCGTCTGACGCGCCACCGATCGGATCGCGTCGCCGATATAGTCACGGCAATTGTAGCACGTGACGACGACCGAGATTTTCGGAAGCTTGGTGTCGGCCATCCGCTAGCGCTTCGCGCCCGCCGATCCCAGGAAATCGAAATCCACGCCCTCGTCGGCTTCCAGGACCGTATCGAAATAGAGGCTCGCATAGCCGCGATGGCTGCCGGGATGCGGCGGCGGCGCCTTCCAGGCTTTGCGTCGCTTGGCGAGTTCAGCGGCCGATACGAGCAGTTCGAGCTTGCGCTTGGGCACATCGAGCGTGATGCGGTCGCCGTTCTTCACCAGGGCGAGTGGCCCGCCGTTCGCAGACTCGGGCGAGACATGCAGCACGATGGTGCCGAACGCCGTGCCGCTCATGCGGGCGTCGGAGATGCGGATCATGTCCTTCACGCCGGCGCGTGCGAGCTTCATCGGGATCGGGAAGGACCCGGCCTCCGGCATGCC
>JAUXST010000499.1 GCA_030679805.1 Reyranella sp.
CGCGGCGGGTCTCGTGAGGGTGGTGGTCGCGACAGCCGGCGGCTGGTTCGCCGTCGAGAAGTTGGGGATGGGACTCGACGGCGTATTCGCGGCGATGGCGGTCGGCATGGCGATCTATGGCTGCCTGATCGCCGGTTCTCTTCTCGTCGCACCGTGGCGATCGATGCGATAACGTGGCGCCGTCGAGCCAATCAATATCGATCCCGGGGGAAGAAATGGACCTGAAAGGTAAAGTTGCCGTCGTCACCGGCGGCAATGGTGGGCTCGGCCAGCGCATCTGCCACGCACTCGCTGCCCAAGGCTGTCAGATTGCCGTCGTCTATGCGCAGAGCAAGGACCAGGCCGAGGGCGTCGTGCGCGATCTCGGCAAGCATCAGGTCGCCGCCGCCGCTTTCGCCTGCAACGTGACCCAGCGCGACCAGGTGCAAGCCCTGGTCGACGATGTCATGAAGCGTTTCGGCCGGCTCGACATCCTGATCAACGATGCCGCCTACAACAAATCGATCCCTTTCACCGACCTCGACGGCCTCACCTACGAGGAATGGACGAAGATCATCGACATCAACCTCACCGGTCCGATGCTGCTCACCAAGGCCGTGGGACCGGTGATGAAGCGCCAGGGCAGCGGGCGTATCGTCAATATCTCCTCGGTCGCGGGGCTCGGGCCCACAGGCTCCTCGATCGCCTATGCGGTCTCCAAGGCCGGCCTGATTCATCTCACCAAGTGCATGGCCGTGGCGCTGGCGCCCGAGGTGCTGGTGAATTGCGTGGCACCGGGCCTGCTCGAAGGCACGCGCGCGACGGCAAACCTGCGACCGGAGGTGGTCGAGAAGGGCCGCCAGGCGTCCCTCCTGGGCATGGCCGCCGACAAGGACGACTGCGCCGACCAGGTCGTCACCATGTGCCGCACCAACACCATGACCGGCCAGACGATCGTGATCGACGCGGGTCGTACCTTTCACTGAGGGCGTGGCCACGAACGGAGAGACTACCCGGTCATGACTTCCTTGAAGCGCCGCAAGGTCTCGATCTGCTGATCGAGCTTCGGCATTCGGTACATGGGATAGAGCATCACCATCTGGGCGCCGAGACGCTTCCAGCCGTGCGCCGCGGCGGCCCAGAGCTGCGGGTCGGCCTCGTCCATGCGCAGCCATCCTTCTAGCCCGAAGGTGGCGGGATCGCGTCCGATTGACTTCATATGCTCGCACAACATCGCGAGCTTCGGCTCGGCCACCTCGGGTGTCATGATCGGCATCCAGCCGTCGCCGATGCGGGCGGCCCGCTTGACGACAGCGTCCGACGATCCGCCGAACCAGATCGGGATCGGCCGCTGCACCGGGACGGGCAGCAGGTTGACGTCGACCAGCTTGTGAAAGCGACCGGAGAACGTGACCAGATCTTCGGTCCACAGGCGCCGCATCACCTCGATCTGCTCGGCCTGCCGCGCGCCGCGTGTCTTCCACTCGGTGCCGAGCGCCTCGTACTCGACGTGGTTCCAGCCGACACCGACGCCGAGGCGCAGCCGCCCGCCGCTCAGGATGTCGACCTCGGCCGCCTGCTTGGCGACAACCCCGGTCTGCCGCTGAGGCAGGATGAGCACGCCGCTGCAGAGCTGGATCGTCTTGGTGACGGCCGCAAGGAAGGCCATCGTCGTGAAAGTTTCGTGGAAGGGATCGTTCTCGCTGTAGGTCGGCTTCCAATCGCCACGCGGGGCCGCCCCGAAGACGTGATCGGCGACTTCGATGCAGTGATAGCCGAGGCCTTCGGCGGCTTGCGCCCAATCCCGGATCTTTGCCGGGTCGGTGCCTATGTCTCGCGTCGGAAAGAGAGCGTTCAGCAACATCGAAGACTCCTTATTTGGAAGTGAGTGCAGCCAGTTCCGCCGCGGCGCTTCGCGCGCGCGTGACGCCCTCGCGGGCCATGTCGGCGCACAGCCCGGTATAGGCAGTCGGGTCCAGCAGCTTCGCGATCGCCTTTTCATCCATGTGCGCGATGAGTCGCTTGTCCGCCATCAGCAGGTCGGAGAACGACTTGCCTTCGACGAAGGCCGCTTGCGCCGCGTCATACACGACATCATGCGCATGCTGGCGCCCGATGGCGGCACCCAGATCCAGCATCACCGCCTCGGCCATGATCAGCCCGCCGCCGAGATCGAGGTTTGCCTGCATCCGCTTGGGATCGACTCGCAATCCTCGCATGATCTCGGCGAGCCGGCTCAGGATATCGCCGGTGGCGATGCAGGCACGGGACTCGGCACTGTCCATCATCAGGCTGGTGGTGCGATCGGCCTCGTGCTCGGTCGTCATGGCTTCGAGCGCCAGCGGTACCAGAGCACGCACCTCGGCCGCCGCGGCGATGATGTCCTGGCAGAGCTTCGGATTGCGCTTCTGCGGCATGGTGGAACTGCCGACGGTGCCGGGCGGCACGGGCTCCTCGACCTCGCCGAACTCGGTCTTCATCAGCGTGTAGATCTCGCGCCCGATCTTGCCGCAGGTGGCGGCGAGCAAGCCCAGGATGCAGATGTTCTCGGCCAGATGATCGCTGATGGCGCGCGACGGCACGGTCATCGAACCAAACCCGAGGAGCCGCCCGATCCCCTGCTGCACGGGCGGACCCTGCTTGCCGAGCGAGGCATAGGTACCGGCACCGCCGCCCAGCATGGCGATGAACAGGCGCGGGGCTGCCTGGCGCAGACGCTCGAGGTGGCGCAGCAGCTCGTCGATCCAGACCGCGACCTTGTAGCCGAAGGTGGCGGGGACCGCGTGCTGACCATGGGTGCGTCCGGCCATCGGCATGTCGGCGGTCCGTTCCGCCAGATCGGCCATGGCGGCCAACACCTCGCCGATCTGCCGCTGGAAGATCGTGTGGGCTTGCCGCAGCACCAAGAGATCGCCGGTCTGGGTGATGTTCTGGGTAGTGGCACCCCAATGGACCCAGCCGCCGTGCGGCTCGCCCACGATGCGACCGAGTTCCCAGACCAGCGGGACAAGCGTGTGGCCGGTGCGGGCGAAGCCTTCGTCGATGCGCGCCCGGTCCATCAGCTCGAGGCTCGCCTTGGCGGCAATGGCTTCGGCCGCTTCAGAGGGAATGATGCCGAGTTCGGCCTGGGCGCGGGCGAGAGCGGCCTCGACGTCCAGCCACGCCTGCCAACGGTTTTCCAGTTGGTACAGGGCGCGAATGCCGGGGTCCGAGACGCGGGTGGCGGTCGGCAGAGTGTCATTGTTGGCAGCCATCTTGAGCAGGCTCCATCCCTGGTGATTTCTTGCCATCACGTTAGCCTGCCGACCGGCACCGAGGCGACTCCGAGGTCGAGGCGTTGTAGGTTCATAAGTCTAACGGCAAGCCAAAGCGGAGGGCTCGAATGTCCATGGCCGGGGAACCAGCGACCAGTACACCTGCTCCGGCCGGCGGCATCGCCTTCACCGGCTGCGCGATGATGAGCGCGGCGTCCGCCTCAGGCTCGCGACCGTCCGGGCACGGC
>JAUXST010000080.1 GCA_030679805.1 Reyranella sp.
CCCCCTCACCTTGCCTCTCCCCCTACCGGGGGAGAGGAACACGAAAGATGAGAAGTACAGATGCGCGCTGAAGCCCAGGCGATGGTGAAAGAGATCGAGGAGTCGGTGGAGCTCCTGAGGAGGCGTCTTTGACTACGACCAGGCGGTCGTCCGTCTCGACGAGGTGAACGCGCGCGCCGAGGATCCGGCGCTGTGGAACGACCAGAAGCAGGCCCAGGCCATCATGAAGGAGCGCACGCGGCTCGAGACCGCGATCGCCACTATCAAGCGCCTGCGCGCCGCCATCGACGACAATGTCGGTCTGATCGAGATGGCCGAGTCCGAGAAGGACGAGGCGATGATCGCCGACGCCGAACGATCGTTGGGCGAGGCGCGGGCCGAGGCCGCCAAGGCGCGGCTGGAGACGCTGCTGTCGGGCGAGGCCGATCCCAACAACGCCTATGTCGAGATCAACGCCGGCGCCGGCGGCACCGAGGCCCAGGACTGGGCCGAGATGCTGGCGCGCATGTACACGCGCTGGGCCGAGCGCCGCGGCTTCAAGGTGAGCTGGCTCGAGGAAAGCGCTGGTGAAGAGGCCGGCATCAAGTCGTGCGCCTTCAAGGTCGAGGGGCCGAACGCCTACGGCTGGCTGAAGACCGAGTCAGGCGTGCATCGCCTGGTGCGTATCTCGCCGTTTGACGGCAATGCGCGGCGCCAGACCAGCTTCGCCTCGGTCTGGGTCTATCCCGAGGTCGACGACGACATCGAGATCGAACTCGTCGACAAGGACCTGCGCGTCGACACCTACCGCGCCTCGGGCTCGGGCGGCCAGCACGTCAACAAGACCGATTCGGCGGTGCGCATCACGCATATCCCATCCGGCATCGCCGTCGCCGTGCAGCAGGAGCGCAGCCAGCATCAGAACCGCGCCAAGGCGCTGCAGATGCTGAAGGCGCGCCTCTACGAGGTCGAGTTGCAGAAGCGCGAGGCCGAGCGGATGGAGATCGAGGCCAACAAGACCGACATCGGCTGGGGCCACCAGATCCGTTCCTACGTGCTGCAGCCCTACCAGATGGTGAAGGATCTGCGCACCAACGTGGAACGCTCCGACCCGCAGAAGGTGCTCGACGGAGACCTCGACGAATTCATGGCGGCGTCGCTGGCCGCGCGGGTGGGCGAGGGCAACGACAAGGCAGCTGCCTAGTGCTCCGGCTCGCCGCGAGGTCGTTCGCTTTCGGACTGGCCGGCCTGATCGTCGCGCCGGTGGCCATGTTTTTCATCGTCCTGACGGCCGCCCACGTGTTCGATCCCCGTTGCGGAACGCCGGGAGATTCGGGCGGCTGCGAGATGGGCGCGGCGTCGATTGCAATCTTGTCGGCGCTTCCCGGCCTCGCCGTCGGCGTCGCGTTCGCCCTCATCCAGGGTTACAGGAACCGGGCCAAGTGACCGGAGACGCGTTGGACAAGCTTCGGACGCGAATCCAGGGCCTGCGCGCCAAGACGATCGGCAACGGCTGCACCGAAGGCGAGGCGCTGGCGGCGGCGGCCAAGGTCGCCGAGCTGCTCGACCGCTACGACCTGTCACTCAGCGACGTCGAGATCCGCGCGGCGCCGTGCGAGCGGCTGGCGTATGAGACGCACCGCAAGAAACGCATCCCGCTCGACGACTGCATCGGCGCCATCGCCGCGTTCTGCGATTGCCGCGTCTGGCGCGAGAAGAATCCGGCGGGCGAGGGAAGCTACGTCTTCTTCGGCCTGCGCTCGGACGTCGAAGTGGCGCACTACCTGACCGAAGTGATCGACACCGCGGTCCGGACCGAACTCGGCCGCTACAAGACTTCCACTGAGTACCAGCGCTTCCGGCACCAGGAGCGGCACATGGCGAACGCCTCCTTCGCGCTCGGCATGGTGGCGTCGATCGCTGACAAACTGATGGCGATGAAGGCCGCGCGCGACGAGGTGAACTACGGCACCGGGCGCGGCCTCGTCGTTCTCAAGGCGGCGGTCGTCGATACCGAACTGGACAAGCTCGATCTCAAGCTTCGGACGGTGCAGCGCGCCAGCCGGATGGTGTCGCCGATGGCCTACGACGCGGGCGGCGAAGCGGGCGCGTCGCTGGCGATCAACCCCGGACTCCGGAAGAGCTGACGTCTATTCCGGGCGCGGCATCCGGCGCGCGGGAACGAGTTGGAAGTTGTCGACCAGGATGTAGCCGCTGATCAGCAGGACCCAGGCGGGAAAGACGGCAAAGCTCCAGTCGAACAGCT
>JAUXST010000096.1 GCA_030679805.1 Reyranella sp.
CCAGTCCGCGACGGGCGCGCGATAGACGGGGATCGGACCATCCTTGCCGTGATAGGGCACGTCGCCGAAATTGACGTCGGTCTCCAGCTTGTTGAAGTACGGCAGGACATCCTGCCAACCCCAGCCGCTGCAGCCGAGCACGCGCCAGCGCTCGAAATCATCGGGCACGCCGCGAATGGCGATCTGGCCGTTGATGGTGGAGCTGCCGCCCACGGCCCGGCCGCGCCACAGGAGCTTCGGCTCTTGGCGATCGGTGCGGCGCGCCAGCAGATTGGGCCAGCGGTAGTCGTCGTCGCCGATCGCCCGCATGGGATTGGGAATACGGATGTGCTCGGGGGTCTCGGCCGAGCGGAAATCGCGCCCGGCCTCGAGCAGAAGCACCCGGATGCGCGGATCTTCGCTCAGCCGCGCCGCCAGCACGGCGCCGGCGGATCCGGCGCCCACGATGATGTAGTCGTAGTCGCGCGCGAGCATGCCCCGGCCCTACTCCGCCGCTTTCTGCTCGACGGGGCGATGGGCGTTGGCCAACTCAATGTAGTGGCCGACCACGCGCCTGAACATCTCGAGGTCCTTGTCGGTGATGTCGCGCAGCTTCTGCGCTGGATTGCCCGCCCACAGCTCGCCCGAACGCACGATCTTGCGCGGCGTCACGACGGCGCCGGCCGCGACCATGGCGCCGCTCTCGACCACGGCGCCGTCGAGCACCGTGGCGTTCATGCCGATGAAGGCGTTGTCCTGGATTTCGCAGGCATGCAGCAGCGCCATATGGCCGACCGAAACATTGCGGCCGACAATGGCCATGAGACCGCGCGCGGCGACATGGACGACCGTGCCGTCCTGCAGGTTGGAGTTCTCGCCGATGCGGATGCCCGGCCCGTCGCCGCGCAGGATGCAGCCGTACCAGATGCCGCAATTGGCGCCGATCTCGACCTCGCCGATCAGCGTCGCGTTGGGCGCAATGAAGGCCGACGGGTCGATCTTCGGGATGAAGCCCTTGAACGGAACGATGAGACCGGACATCGGACACCTCTGAAATGATGTAGGGATCGCCAGCCTGGAGACCGGGCGGCATCGCCCTCCTGCATCAAGCCTTCACGCTGGAGGCCCGATAGATCTGGTCGATGGACCTCGCCAGTGCTGCGTCGAACTCGGCATCGCTCATCGAGTGCGTGAGGCCTTCGGTGAGGGCGCGCGAGAAGCTGGCGATCATGCCGTGATTGGCGGCGAGGCGATTGCAGGCGTCTTCCCGCGTGTAGCCGCCCGACAGAGCCACGACCCGCGCCACGCCCTTGTGGCCGATCACCTCCGAGTAGAAATCCGGCTTTTCCGGGATCGTGAGCTTGAGCATCACCTGGCGGCCATCCGGCAGGGCGTCGAGGCTCCGGGTCAGCTCTGCCCGGAGGATGGCCTCCGCCCCGGCCTTGTCCGGGCTCTTGATCGACACTTCCGGCTCGATGATCGGCATCAGGCCGTGCGCGGCGATTTGTGCTGCAATCTCGAACTGCTGCTTCACGATGGCGACGATGCCTGCCGGCGAGGCAAGATTGATGACCGAGCGCATTTTGGTGCCGAAGACACTGAGCTTCACCGACCGGGCGAGCAGCGTGTCGAGGCCCGGAATCGGCTTCATCAGGCTGACGCCGTCCTTCTCGGTCTCGAGCCCCTTGTCGACCTTCAGGAAGGGGACGACGCCCCGCTCCTGCCAGAGGAAAGCCGGAACGGGCTTGTCTTTTGCCAGGCCGTCCATCGTGTTCTCGAAAAGGATGGCGGCAAGGACCTTGGCGCCAGTGAAGGCGGGCGCGGTCATGATGCGGACGCGCATCTCGTGCATGAGCCTGAACATCTCCACCTCGCCACTATAGGCGCTGTCGGGAATGCCATAGAGACGCAGGGCGCCGGGCGTCGATCCGCCACTCTGGTCGAGTGCGGCGATGAAGCCGTCGGCTCCGCGCATGCGCGCCGACATCTCATCCATGGCCGTCATCCTGCCCCATATTGCGTGCTTGTAAGAAAGACCAAGTCCATAGCGAGCACCATAACCGATTTCCGGCGCACCCCGGCAACAGGTTCCAGCACGCCGGTTCATTGAGCCATTTGCACCGATCGAACACTGCGCTCCCCGCTCTCTTCGCGCCCCCGCATCCCGGACATCGATACCTCCGAAATGACGAAGGGCGCCTTGCGGCGCCCTTCGAGGATAGTCCAATCGCCGGTTTAGCGCTTGGAGAACTGGAAGCGTGCGCGGGCGCCGGCGCGGCCATACTTCTTGCGCTCGACCACGCGGCTGTCGCGGGTGAGGAAGCCGTTGGCCTTGATGGTACCACGCAGGCCCGGCTCGAACTTGGTCAGCGCCTGCGAGATGCCGTGACGCACCGCGCCCGCCTGGCCCGACAGTCCGCCGCCCGAGACGGTGGCGACGACGTCGAACTGGCCACCGCGCTCGGAGACGTCGAACGGCTGCTGGATCATCATGCGCTGGGTCGGGCGCGCGAAGTAGATTGTCTGGTCGCGGCCGTTGATGGTGATCTTGCCGGTGCCGAGCTTCACCCAGACGCGGGCTACGGCGTTCTTGCGCCGGCCCGTCGCATAGGCGCGGCCCTGGGCATCGATTTCCTTGACGCGAGCCGGCGCGGGCGCCTGCTCGTCGCCGGCCGGCGCCTTCTTCAGTTCCGCGAACGTCGAAAGTTCAGTAGCCATGTCAGCCGATCCTCGAATTCTTGCGGTTCATAGCGGCAACGTCGAGCTTCTCCGGCTGCTGAGCCTCCTGCTCGTGCTTCGGTCCGGCGTAGACACGCAGGTTCTTCATCTGCGCGCGCCCGAGCGGGCCGCGCGTGATCATGCGCTCGACGGCCTTGATCAGGACGCGCTCCGGGAAGCGGCCTTCGAGGCGCTTGCCCAAGGTCTCGCCCTTGATGCCGCCGGGATGGCCGGTGTGCCAGTAGAAGACTTCCCGCTCGGCCTTGCGGCCGGTCAGGCGGACCTTCTCGGCGTTGATGACGACGACGTTGTCGCCGCAGTCAATGTGCGGCGTGAAGGTCGGCTTGTGCTTGCCGCGCAGGCGCATGGCGATGATCGAGGCGAGCCGGCCGAGCACCAGCCCGTCGGCGTCGATCAGCAGCCACTTCTTCTGCACGTCGGCAGTCTTGGTGCTGGGAGTCTGGTTGGTAATGAGGGCGTGCATGGTTCTTTCTTCCAATGAGCGCGCGCTTATGGGCGGCGCCACGGGCGCTGTCAAGCGATGCCGAATATCTCAAATAAATCAAATGCTTAGGTTTGCGGTATCATTATACCCCAATTGTCATCCTGAGCGAAGCGAAGGATCCTTCGCTTCGCTCAGGATGACACCACTACGGCACCTATCTCTTTGGCGGAATGGCATAAGTTACCGTCGCATGGGCGACCGGCTCCTTCACCCCGTCGCTCCAGATGGTGAAGTCGCCCACCGCCAGGGTCTTGCCGAGTTTCATCAGCCGTCCCTCCCCGATCAGGTCGACCGGCTCGGGCTTGCGCATGAAATTGATGTTGAGGTTGGTCGTGACCGCCAGCGCCACCGGACCGAGTTGGCCCATGATCAGCAGATAGAAGCCGCAGTCGACCAGCCACATCAGCGTCGGCCCCGAGATCGTGCCGCCCGGCCGCAGATGCCGCTCGTGCGTCGGCAGACGAAGCCGGATGGTCTTGTCGTCCAGATGCTCGATCGCGAGACTGAGATGAGCCGATTGCGGGAAGTGCTCTTTTAGGAACTCCAGCAGGTCGGCCGGGCTCATCACCGGCATGACGGAACTCCTTACTTCTGTCATCCTGAGCGAAGCGAAGGATCCTTCGCTTCGCTCAGGATGACAATGATGACGACACAATCCAACGAACCGGTCCTGCTGCGCCGCGATCAAGGCCGCGTCGCCATCCTGACACTCAACCGCCCCAAGGCGATGAATGCGCTCTCGGGCGAGCTTATAGACGCGCTGCAGGCAGAATTCGACAGGCTCGCGAAGGATCGCGAGATCCGCTGCGTCATCATCGAGGCCAACGGCCGCGCCTTCTCGGCCGGCCACGACCTGCGCGAGGTCCGCTCGACCGACGACTACGCTTTTCACCACGACCTGATGACGCGCTGCTCGGCCATGATGATGTCGATCCGCCGACTGCCCCAGCCCGTGATCGCCAAGGTCCACGCCATCGCCACCGCCGCCGGCTGCCAGCTCGTGGCCGCCTGCGATCTCGCCGTCGCCTCCGCCGATGCCAAGTTCGCGACACCCGGAGTCAACATCGGCCTGTTCTGCGGCACACCCTCGGTGCCGCTCGGCCGCAACGTCGGCTCCAAACGT
>JAUXST010000109.1 GCA_030679805.1 Reyranella sp.
GGCATCGGCGGCATCGGCCTCGGCCGCACCATCCTGGTCGTCCAGGATCTGGTGGCCGGCGGCAAGCTCAGCCCCTCGCAGCTCGAGGGGGTCGTGCTGCTGCTCAACACCACCTGGGTCGATCCGCTGGTGGGCGGCGTCGGCTCGTTCGTGAGCCTCGCGGCCTCGTGGGCGGCCTTCGCCAGCGCCGTCCTCGTGGCCGCGGCACTGCTGCTGTCGGGCCGCACCGGCTGGCTCAACATGGCGGTGCTGGTGGCCTTCGGCTGGGAGCTGCAGACCGCGCACGCGAGCCCGCACGGGCCGATCGCCTTTGCCCTGCTGATCGTGGCGGCGGCTTGGCTGTGGGGAGCCCGGCGCAGGAAACGACCGTAAGGAACGCTTGTCGGTTTGCACCGTTACAAGGAGGGCGTGCCAGGCTTCGATCCGCTGGGCCTCGATCCCGCTGGGAGGGTGCCGTGCAGGACTTCATCCACCGAAAGAACCTCGTGCACTATCGAAAGCTGTTGGCCGGGTCGACGCTGGACGACGCGACTCGCAACTACGTGTCCAAGCTGCTGGCCGACGAGGAATTGAACGAACCGCCGCCCCCTGCGACACGGGACGACGAGCAGGCTTGACCGGTTGTTTCTTATACCCTATCCTCCTATCGAGAGGAAGAATCGATGCCCGAACCCGTGCCCGCCGACATCCGCCGCTGCCGTCTCCCGGGACCGCCGTGGGCCGCGCCCGCACGGGGAATCCCCGGTCGCAAAATGCACGCTTCTGCCGCGCATTCGCCGGCACCAGCCGACGGGAGATTATCCCGCCAGATCACGGCCTTGTGGCCCGTTGTGGCGGACTCCGGACCTCCACGGGTCGTGGAGGTCGGCTTGCACGACCCGGCGGCCAGACCCAGGTCCTGATCATTCGCATCCCCCTGCTCGCTCCCTTTCTTGTCGGCGCACTCGTGGTCGCCCTCGCCGGCAGCGCCGGAGCCCAGGTCGACCATCGCTTCCCGGGCGCGTCGTCGGGGCAGTTCACACCGCCGCCCCCGGCCCCGACCCCATCGATCCCGCCCGGCGGCGCGCCGATCCAGGCCTATCCGAACACCGAATCGTTCGCGCGCGATCGCATCCGGTCGGAGGGCTACAAGGTGCAGCGGATCGAACGCCAGGTCGACGGGATGTGGAAGGCGGACACGACGCGAGACCCGCCGCTCAGTCCGCCGCAGCAGCAGCGCGTGCCGACCAAGGTCACGATCTTCCCCGACGGCCGGATGATCCAGGAATAGAAGGCGCGAGTGGCGAGCGGCGTCAGCGGCGTCCGGCAAGCGCGCGGTTTTCGAGGCGGCTCAGCAGCCGCACCAGCGGCCACAACATCAGGAAGTAGATGATGGCCGCCACCACGATGGGGGTCGGATTGTAGGTGAGGCTCTGCGCCTGGCGCGCCTGGTAGAGGAGTTCGGGGACGGCCACGACGCTGCCCAGCGAGGTGAGCTTCACCACCTCCAGCGTGTTGGAGAGCAGGTCGGGCAGCACGTTGCGCACCGCCTGGGGGAGCACGATGTAGGTCATGGCCTGCAGGCGGGAGAGGCCGGTGGACCGCCCCGCCTCGACTTGGCCCGCGGGAACCGAATCGATACCGGCGCGAAAAATCTCGCCGTAGTAGGCGCCGGTGTTGAGAAAGAAGGCGATGGCCACGCAGGCGAAGCCGCCCAGTTCGAGGCCGGCGAAGGGCAGGCCCGCGAACAGCAGGATGAGGAGGACCAGCGGCGGGAAGGCGCGGAAGAAATCGACCCAGGCCATCAGCGGCCAGCGCACCAGCGGATGACGGATCGAGGCACCCAATGCCAGGAGGAGACCGCCGAACAGGCCGAGCGGCACCACGATCAGCGACAGCAGGATGGTGTTGAGCAGGCCCGACAGCACGATCGGCCAGGCCGCCGCGATGATTTCTATATTGAAGAAGGTCTGGATCATTGCGTCGCCCTCACTTCTTCCAGGCGAACTTGGTTTCCAGGCGACGCGCGAGGACCACGACAGGGAGGAAGAGCACGAGGTAGGCCGCCGCGCCCATCATCAGCGGCGAGGGATTGTAGGAGTTGGACACGGCCGAACTCGCCTCGCCCAGGATCTCGGTGACGGCGACGACGGTGCCGAGCGCGGTGCCCTTGGTGATGGCGATGGTGCGGTTGGTGAGCGGTGGGATGGTAAGGCGGAGAGCTTGAGGGAGCACCACGTTCATCAAGGTCTGGCCGAAGGAGAGTCCGGTCGAGCGTGCGGCCTCCCACTGGCCTTTGTGGACCGAGGTGATGCCGGCCCAGAAGATCTCCTCGGAGAAGGCCATCAGCACGAAGGCGAGCGACAGCCAGGTCGACACGAACCCCGAGGGCGAGACCTCGGCATAGGGCAGGCCGAAGTACATCAGCACGATGATCACGAGAGGAGGCAGCGAGCGGAACAGATCGACGATGAAGATGATCAGCCAGTTGAGGGGCCGGATCGCGAGGCTGCGGATCAGGGCGAGCGAGAGGCCGGCGGCGAGGCCCGACAGCACGATCAGCACCGCGAGTTCGATCGTGACCACCATGCCGGAGAGAATGTCCGGCAGGTACTTTAGCATGACCTTGCCGTTGAAGAACGTGTCGAGGAAACGCTCGAAGTTGGTCATGGCGGCGCGGTCAATGCCGCTGGATCTGGCCGATGAAGGCGCGGGTACGTTCGTGGGTCGGGTTCTCGAAGATGGCGGCCGGCGGCCCCTGCTCCACGATCAGCCCGTCGTCCATGAACACGACGCGGTCGGCGGCGTTGCGGGCAAAGCCCATCTCGTGGCTGACCACGATCATGGTCATGCCGCTCTCGCGCAAGGAGCGCATGACTTCCAGCACCGAGCCGACCAGCTCGGGGTCGAGCGCGCTCGTGGGCTCGTCGAACAGCATCACCCGGGGCTCGAGCGCGATCGATCGGGCGATGGCGACGCGCTGCTGCTGGCCGCCCGAGAGCTGGCCCGGCGTGTGCCCGGCACGATCGGCCAGGCCCACGCGCTCCAGCGCTGCCTGGCCGAGGCGATCGGCCTCGACGCGCGACTTGCCGGCCACCTTGCGCAGGGCCAGCGTCACGTTGCCGAGTGCCGTCATGTGCGGATAGAGGTTGAAGGACTGGAACACCATGCCGATGCGCTGACGGGCATGATTGATGTCGGTCCTGGCATCGAGCATGTCGATGCCGTCGACCACGATCGAGCCGGAAGAAGGCTCCTCCAGCCGGTTGAGGCAGCGCAGCAGGGTCGACTTGCCCGACCCCGAGGGGCCGATCACGAACACCAGCTCGCGCTCGGCCACCTTGAGGTCGACGCCCTTCAAGACATGAAGGGCGCCGAAGTGCTTGTGGATCGCGCGCGCGTCGACGATGGGCTGTTGCGTCATCAGCTCAGGTCAGGTCAGTTGCACTTGAGTTCGTGCGGAGTCGGATCGTAGCCCGGCATGCCCGGGACGCCGTAGCCCGGCGTCACGACCACGGCGAGATCGTCGGCGCCGGGCTTCTTGTTGAACCACTTCTCGTAAAACTTGGCCATCGTGCCGTCCTTCTTCATGCAGTCCAGCGCATCCTGCAGCTGGGCGCGCAGCTTGAGATTGTCCTTCGGTACCGGCGCCGCCCAATGGGCGCGCGTCTCCTTCAACTCGAGGTCGGCAACGAACTGCGGGTTCTTGGAGGCGGCGTAGACGATCACGGTGTTGCCGCCGAGCGTCGCGTAGGCGCGTCCCGAGAGCACGGCCTGCACGGCGTCGGGCTGGGTGTCGTAGACCTGCACAGTGAAGCCGTGTTCCTCGCCCATCTTCTTGGCGAGCGTCTCGTAGGGCGTGCCCTTGTTGACGGCGACAGCCTTGCCCTTGAGGTCGGCCCAGCCCTTGATCGGCGCCGAGCCCTTCTTGATGCCGAACTGGAAGGCGGTCCAGAGATAGCCCGCGGTGAACAGCATGTTCTCGGCACGCTCCTTGGTCACGGTCGTCGGCGCTGCGATGAA
This sequence comes from Reyranella sp., assembly GCA_030679805.1. Lineage (GTDB taxonomy): Bacteria > Pseudomonadota > Alphaproteobacteria > Reyranellales > Reyranellaceae > Reyranella. Next base: position 4,003 of record JAUXST010000109.1, read on the forward strand.
GTCGTAGCGGCCGGCCGCCATGCCGGGAATGAGGGTCGAGAAGCTCACCGCGTCGATGGTGATGTCGCGCTTCATGCGCCTGGCCACTTCGGTGAAGACGTCGATCTGGAAGCCTTCGACGCCGCCGCCCAGCTTGGGCATGGCATGCGGGGCGAAGGTGCCGTCGACGCCGGTCCGCAGCGGTGGCTGCTTGTCCTGTGCGAGTGCCGGGCTTGCGCACAGCAGAATGGCCGCGGCAATCGCGGCGTAGCGACGTTTCATCATTTTGGTCCTCCCAAAGAAATCCCCAAGCGCGGACGTTAGATCAGGCATTGTTGAATAGCAATTTAGGGGCCATCTTCGGCCCCATGTCCGACCGCATCCTCGTCATCAATCCCAACTCCACCGAAGCCGTCACCAAGGGCATCGATGCCGCGATGGAGCCGCTGCGCATGAAGGGTGGCCCGGTCATCGAGTGCGTCACTCTGAAGGAAGGCCCGCCCGGCATCGAGAGTCAGGCCCATGTCGAGCAGGTCGTGGGCCCGATCGGCCGGATGGTGACCCAACGGGACAACGACTGCTCGGCTTTCGTCATCGCCTGCTACTCCGATCCCGGCCTGCATGCGGCGCGCGAGATCACGACCAAGCCGGTCCTCGGAATTGCCGAATGCGGCATCCTGACCGCGCTCACGCTCGGCCAGCGCTTCGGTGTGATCTCGATCCTGAAGAAGTCGATCCCGCGCCACCTGCGCTATGTCGGGCAGATGGGCCTGGCCGATCGCTTGGCGGGCGACCGCGCCATCGGCCTCGGCGTCGTCGAACTCAGCAACGAGGCCATCACCTTCGCCCGCATGGCCGAGGTCGCGGCCGAACTGCGCGACGAGGACGGCGCCGACGTGCTGGTCATGGGCTGCGCCGGCATGGCGCGCTACCGCGACCGCCTGCAGCGCCACGTTGGCCTGCCCGTGGTCGAGCCGAGCCAGGCCGCCGTCGCCATGGCGATCGGCCGCTCCCGCCTCGGCTGGTCGGCCTGAGGCATAAGTCTACTCCCGCATCTACTCCCGACGGAACTCGTACTCGAAATTGAGCTTGTCGCGGCAGAGCGCCAGCGTGTCGCTGACGCGGCGACATGTCAGGCCATTGGGCGGGCCATTCCAGGATGCCTTGGGCGGATTGCAGGGGACGGCGGGCTGGGTCGTCCCGAGCGTGCTGTCATTGCCGAACCTGGCCGTGATCGGAGCGGCGCAGGTGATGGTGCCGGTGCTCGGGCAAACGGAGGTCGAGCTGCGCTGGCCACCGCCATTGGTTCCAAAGCAGATGCGGCCCGCCTTGACGTCGCACATTTCCGACCGGCCGCTGAGGTCGAGGCTGCCACGCGTGTCCCGCCCGAGTCGCCAGCAGCCCTGCAGCATCGTGAGGTCCTTCTGCGCCCATCGGTCGGCTGGCAGCGGTGCTGGAGTTGGTGGCGGTGGCGCCTGGGCGACGGGCGGCGGCGTCGGCGGTGGCCTGGGCGGCTCAACCGGCTTGCATTGCGCCAGGGCTCGCTTGATGTCCGCCTCCAGGGCGGCGAGTTCGGCCGCGAGCTTCCTGCCGTCGGCCGTGACCTCATCGAGCGAGGCTTTCAGCGTCGACGTGGGATCGGGAGGCGCCGCCGGCGGCGGCAGCGGCGCAGCTTCGAGCGTGACGATCTCGGCCGACGGCTCGACCGGCGCACAGGTCCGCAGCAGCCACGACGCGATCAGCAGGGCCAGGACGAACAGCAGGCCCATCAACAGCGCGGCGAGCCAACGCGGCGAGCCTTCAATGGAACGCGCGGTCATTGCTCAAAGGCGGTCACCTCAGGCAAGCATACACCTTCTCCCGGCTGCGTCCCCTATCGCGGCCGTGGTCACTCTGCCGCTTCGGCCTTCACGACCGGGGCCGCCGGAAACTCCATGCGGTCGTCGGTCCGGCAGTAGCGATCGGCGAACATGCGGCCCACGGGATGGTAGCGGTCCATGTGGACGCGCATCGCCTTGGGATCCCACAGCTCGTCGCGGATATGGAAGCGCAGCCCCTCGCCCAGGATGAGCTGGCGGTCCTCCTTGACGTTGATCACCTGCCAGGTCTTGCACTCCATCGCCCACGGCGCATCGGCCAGGCGCGGCGGCTTGATGTCGACCGAGGGCGCGGTCTTCAGGCCGAGATAGTCGGCCTCACCGACGTCGGGCGGAAAGTCGCCGCTCGAATCGTGCATCGCCCGCGCCAGCGGCTCGTCGGTCAGGTTGACCACGAACTCCCCGGTGCGCTGGATGTTGAGCCAGGTGTCCTTCAAACGCCCGTCCGGCCGCTTGTTGACTGCAAACATGCAAAGCGGTGGGTCCTCGGCGAAGACATTGAAGAAGCTGAAGGGCGCAGCATTGACCACGCCGGTCGGCCCCAGCGTCGTCACCCAGGCAATCGGGCGCGGCAGGACGAAGGCGGTCAGGATCTTGTAGCGGTCGTGATGGTTCACGTCGGAGACGGCGTATTGCATCTGTCTTGTCCTTAGTTTGACGGCTCGACCTTCACGCCGGTGCGCTCGGTGATCAGCTTGTAATGCTCAGGGCGACGGTGCTTGGCGAAGTTGAAGGTGGTGTTGCGGATGTACTCGCCGAGTGCCAGGTCGCAGTCGTAGGAGATGACCTCGTCCTCCTCGGTCGTGCCTTTGGCCACGATCTCGCCGGTCGGTGCCACGATCGCGGAACCGCCATGCAACCAGTAGCCGTCTTCCTTGCCGGCCTTGGCGGTCGCCACGACCCAGATGCCGTTCTGATAGGCGGCGGCCTGGAGCGAGAGATTGTGGTGGAACACGCGCAGGTAGGGCGGCTCGTTCGGTGCATAGACGTTGTCGACCGGCGTGTTGTAGCCCAGCACCACCATCTCGGCGCCCTTCAGCCCCATGACGCGGAATGTCTCGGGCCAGCGGCGATCGTTGCAGATGCACTGGCCGACGATCACCTCGTCCTTGAACATCTTCCAGACATTGAAGCCGAGGTCGCCGACCTCGAAGTATTTCTTCTCGAGATGCTGGTAGGGCACGTTCGGCCGGTGGTCGTCATGCCCCGGCAGATGGACCTTGCGGTATTTGCCGACCAGCCTTCCGTCCGGTCCGACCAGGATCGAGGTGTTGAAGCGGTGGGTGCTGCCCTCCTCCTCCGTGCGCTCGGCATAACCCAGGTAGAAGCCGATGCCCCTGGACCGCGCCAGCTCGAACAGCGGCAGCGTCTCCGGGCTCGGCATCTGGCTTTCGAAATACTTGTCGACCTCCGCCTGATCCTCCGTCCAGTACCGTGGGAAGAAGGTCGTCAGCGCGAGCTCCGGGAAGACCACGAACTTGGAGCCGCGCGAATCAGCTTCCTTCAGCATCTCGACCATGCGCTTGATCACACTCGCCCGGCTGTCGGCGAGATTGATCGGGCCCAACTGGGCGGAAGACACTTTCAGACGACGGGACACGTTCTCTCTCCTCTAGAACAGCGGCTTGGCGCCGAAGCGCGACATGGCCTGCAGCTCGGGCGCGGTCTGGCCGAGCGGCTTGGATGAATCGGGCGAGGCGCACGGCAGAAACTGGCCCGAGCCGCGCGCCGCATTGAGCTTGCCGTCTTCGACGACGACGCGGCCGCGACTGACGACAGTGATGGGCCAACCCTTTATCTGGCGGCCGGCATAGGGCGTGTAGCCGACATTGTCGTGCAGCATCTTCCAGTCGAGCGTCACTTCCTTGTCGGCGTCCCAGATCGCGAAATCGGCGTCGGAATCCACCGCAATCGTGCCCTTGCGCGGATAGAGGCCGTAGAGGCGCGCGTGATTGGTCGCCGTGAGCGCCACGAACTGCTGCAGCGTGATACGTCCCTTTTGCACGCCCTCGGAGAACAGCAGCGGCAAGCGGACTTCGAGGCCCGGTACGCCGTTGGCCATCTCCTTGAAGGTGGTCTTGTCGCCCTTGGGGATCTTGCCCCCCGCGTTGAACTGATAGGGCGCATGGTCGGATGAGAAAGTCTGGAAGGTGCCGTCCTTCAGCGCCGCCCACACCGCCTCTTGCGCCGCGGCATCGCGCGGCGGCGGGCTGCAGCACCACATCGCGCCCTCGACGCCGGGCTTGTCCATGTCGTCAGCGGTGAGCGCGATATACTGCGGACAGGTCTCGCCGAATATCTTCAGCCCTTTCTTCTGCGCCTGCCGCACCGTCTCAATCGCCTCGATTTCCGACATATGCACGATCAGGAGCGGCGCATCGACCAGACGCGCCAGCGAGATCGCGCGATTGGTCGCTTCCGCCTCGGCGACACGGGCATGGGCGATGGCGTGGAACTTGGGCGCGACATGGCCCTGGTCGACCAGGTGATGCGCCAGCCAGTTGATCATGTCGTGGTTCTCGGCATGCACCATGACCAGCGCGCCGTCGCGTCGCGCCAGCGCCAGGATGTCGAGCATCTGATAGTCGCTGACCTTCATCGCATCGTAGGTCATGTAGATCTTGAACGAGGTGTAGCCGTCTTTGATCAGCGCCGGCAGCTCCTGCCCCAGCACCTGCGGGCTGGGATCGGTGACGATCAAGTGAAAGGCGTAGTCGATCACGGCTTTGGGCGTCGCCGCCTCGTGATAGTCCTTCACCACCTGGCGCAGCGACATGCCACGATGCTGGGCCGCGAACGGGATCACCGTCGTAGTGCCACCGAACGCGGCTGAAACTGTGCCGCTATAAAAATCGTCGGCACACATGATGCCGAAGCCCGACTTCTGCTCGATGTGGCAGTGACTGTCGACGCCGCCCGGCAGGACGAACTTGCCGCCGGCATCGATCTCGCGGCTGCCCTTGCCGGCGATCTTGGGCTCAAGGGCTACGACGCGGCCGTCCTTGACGGCGATGTCGCCGTCGAGCTGGCGATCCTCGGTGATGACCTTGGCGTTGCGGATGACGAGATCGTAGTCGGCCATGTCTTTCACGTGTCCCTACTCTGCCGCTGCCTTGCGGCCATGGCCGGCTGCGGCGAGCCTGCGCTCGAGCCGGGCGATCAAAGCGTTGAGTTCCGCATGGTCGGTGGCGGTGAGCAAGGAGCCGGGCGCGCGTTGCTTGGGGCTCTTGATCGCGCCGCGCTTGAACAGCACTTCCTTGCGGAGCGCCAGCCCGATCGCCGGCTGGACCTCGTGCTTCACCAGCGGCAGATAGATGTCGAACAGATCCTCTGCCTCCTCCGCCTTTCCGGCGGCGAAGAGGTCGTAGACCTGCACCAGCATCTCCGGCCAGGCGAAGCCCGTCATCGGACCGTCGGCGCCGCGGCGCATCTCCTGCGGATAATAGATGGCGCCGTTGCCCACGAGGATCGACACGCGCCGCCGTCCTGGCTTCTTCTCGCCCTCGCGGATGCGCGTCAGCTTGGCGAGACCCGGTGCATCCTCGTGCTTCAGCATCACGAGCTGCTTGAAATCGTCGACCATGCGCTCGAACACCTGGGGCGAGAGATAGACGCCGGTGGTCTGCGGATAATCCTGATAGACCAGAGGAATATCAGGGCCGAGTGCCGCGCAGACCTGCGCATAGTAATTGTAGACGCCGTCGTCGCCTTTCAGCCCCGGTGCCGGCGCCACCATGACACCGGAAGCGCCGGCGATCATCGCCTCGTGCGCGAGGCGGCGCACGTTCTCGAGGCCGGCGTGGCTCACACCCACGATCACCTGGCGGCCCTGCGCGCGACCGATCACACGATTGACGACCGAGATCGACTCCTCGGCGGTGAGCTTGTGCGCCTCCCCCATCATGCCGAGCAGAGTGAATCCATGTACGCCGCAGCCCAAATAAAAATCGGTCAACGTGTCGACGCTCTGCAGATCGAGCGCGCCAT
>JAUXST010000111.1 GCA_030679805.1 Reyranella sp.
GCGTTTCCTAGTGAGCGTTGCATCTTGCAAGCGGTGGCGCTTGCTCGTTAGGAGTCAACGCTCTCGATCATCGATGCCTTATTCTAGGCAGCGCTATCGCGGGCTTCAGCCTGCGAAGACTGACGATATCCCTACGTCGAAGCATATCTGGATCGTCTGTTCGTACACATGGTTCGGCCGTCGTGCGGGGTTCGCCCTCGCTTTGGGACATATCCGGCTGACATTTCAGGTCCCTTGAGCCGCAGGGCGACGTGGCGCGTGCCTCGCTATTGAACGCCGTTGCGCGGCCTCTTAGCCTCCCTGGCAATCGAGGGAGGAAATATTCATGCCGACAATCGACGCCCAGGTTCATTGCTACGAGCGCAACCATCCCGGCCGCCCGTGGGTCGCGGTGCTGGCTGGGCCGCCGGAAGTCACGGCCGACGACATGATCAAGGCGATGGACGCCGTCGGTGTTGATGGCGCGCTGCTGGTCTCGGTCTATACGATGTACCGCTGGGACGAGAGCTACGCCGTCGCGGTGCAGAAGGCGCATCCCGGCCGCTTTGGCGTGATCAAGCCCGTCAATGCCAACGATCCCAAGGTGGCCGACACGATCGCGGCTTGGGCCGCGATCGACGGCACCGTCGCCATCCGCATCATGATGACGCCCGAGGTCTCGACCGATGCGGCCGATCCCGGCATCAACCGTGTCCTGGCCGCCGCCGCCAAGCACGACCTGCCGGTCAACCTGCTGGCGCGCGACCGGCTGGAGCAGGTGGCCGAACTCGCCAAGCGCAACCCCGACACCCAGATCGTGATCGACCATCTCGGGCTCGAGCAGCCCTTCGCGCCGCCGGCGCCGCCCAACCCCTGGCATGAACTGCCAAAGGTGCTGGCCGTCGCGGCGCAGAAGAACGTCGCCATAAAAATCACCGGCGCCTGCACGCTCAGCCACGAGAAGTTCCCCTACAAGGATATCTGGGATCCGCTGGGCCGCATCTTCGATGCCTATGGCCTCGACCGCTGCATGTGGGGCACCGACTGGACCCGTGCCGTCGGCCTGCTCACCTACAAGGAAGGCGTCGACTCGTTCCGCGTCACCGATCGTCTGAGTGACAGCGACCGCGCCACGCTGATGGGCGGCAGTCTGCAGAAGATCTACGGCTGGTCTCCGAAGAAGGCATAGTCATCGCTGGGGGCGCGCCACTCGGTGGTGCGTCCATGAGTCTTGAGAAGACGCGCCACTGGAGTGGCGC
>JAUXST010000135.1 GCA_030679805.1 Reyranella sp.
GCGCTTTTGTAAACCGAAGGTCGGCGTTTCAAATCCCCCACTGGCAACATTTTTTCTGGTGGGGTTTCGCTTCTCTGCGAGGCCCTGAGAGGCTTTTTTTGATGTAGCCGCGTTCACGAGCTGGTCCTGGGTGTGCGCCAGCATCGCCCAGAAGAGACGCAGCGTCCGCGTGAAGTCGAAGTCGACCCAATTTTGCCGTTCCCTTCTGCGCCCCGCCTCTGCATTCTGCCGCCCATGACCAATGAAACGACTCTCGCCCACGACAACTGGGGCTGGCGGGCCCGGATCGGCATGTTCATCGTCGGCAGCGAAGCCGTGCCGGAGGCCGAATGGGCGGCAATGGCGCCGGCAGGCGTGTCGGTGCATGCCGCCCGCGTGTCGGCGGGCGCGCCGTGGGCGCGCTGGCGGGCGGACAAAAGCGGAGTCGATCTCGCCGACGACCTGCTGCGCGGGGCCAGGCAGTTCGCCGCCATGCGCCTCACCGCCGTCGTGCTCGGCCACACGACGAGCAGCGTGGTCGGCGGCACGGGCTGGGACGAGGCCACGGCGTCGAGCCTCGCCGCAGTGATCGGCGCCGGCACGCTCGGCAAGGGCACGAAGGTCACGACCAACGGCCTCGATACGATGGCGGCGCTCCGGGCCTCCGGCGTGAAGCGGCCCTTCCTGGTGCTGCCGCCGTGGTTTCCCAACGACACGGTGGGCGCGGCCGTTCGCTACTATGCCGATCATGGGCTGGCACCCGTCGGGCATCACCGCATGGATCCCGGCCGCAAATGGCGCGACGTGCCGCCGGGCGATCTCTACGGCCACGGCATGGGCTTCGAGCAGGAGGTCGAGCCGCTCTATGCCCAGATCCGCGCCGCCTGCCCCGCCGACGCCGACGGCGTGCTGATCGGCGGCACCGGATTTCGCTGCGTGGCGATCCTCGAGACGCTGGAGCAGGACCTCGCGCGGCCGGTGATCTCGGCCAACCAGGCGAGCCTCTGGCATTGCCTCCGGCTGTCGGGCGTCAGGACGCCGGTCGCGGGCTACGGCAACCTGCTCAGGCTGTGACGGCTTCCTACTGACGAATCGTTTCCAGGACACGGCGCAACGGCTCGGCCGATATGCGAATCGGCGGGGGCGTCAGGCGAATGCCGCGGTCGAAGGGATTGTCCAGATCCAGAATGAGTTTGAAGGCCATCGCCACCGCCAAGATGCTGAAGAACAGGGCGATGATCGTCGTGGCGTTGCGGGGCGCGAACAGGCCGAAGCTGCCGTAGACGACGATCAGCCACAAGACGACCACGCCCACGAACGGCAGCGGCAGTGAGTTCACGTTCTGCTGGACCAGCAGCGAACGCGCCGCCCCCACCCCGGCCGCCAGCCGCAAGGCCTCGCCGCTCAGCCACTTCTGGCGGTCGTCGGCGGGCTTGAGTGCCAGGATCCGGTCCTCCACCTCGTCGAACACCTTGGCTGTCGCCGGGTTGTCGACAGTGTGCTTGCCGTCCGGCTTGTCGGCAAAAAGGTCGTCGAGCTTCATCGTCGTGAAGCGCTGCAGGATATCCCGGATGGGCGCCGTCTCCGGGCCATAGCGGCGCAGCAGCGCATCGAGCTGGCCGATGTTCGACGACAGCAGCGAGACGGTGGCGTTGCGCGCGTTGAACGCGCTGTTGGCGTTCGATATCAGGAAGCCGATCACCAGCGCCGTCATGGTGCCGACAACCGCAATGGAAACCGAGACCGTGGCCTTCGCTTCCGCGTTCAGGTGATGGTCGGGCAGGCGCCGGCTGATCCGCATGCCCAGCACGGCGCTGCCGAAGACGACGCACAGGATGAACAGGGCGATCTGGGCGGAATTCAAGATCATCTATGGTCGTCTTTCTTCGTTGTGTGTCGTGACCGCCTTGGCGATCGTCATTTAAGCTTACCCAGTCCACCCAGACCAGATCGTAAGGACGGCGCTGCAAAAATGTCGAACCCACCACCGACCCTCCACCTCCTTTGCGGAAAGATCGCCGCGGGCAAATCCACGCTCGCCAAACGCCTGGCGGCGCGACCCAACACGGTCCTCATCAGCGAGGACTTTTGGAATTCCACCCTGTATCCCGACGAGTTGAAGACCATCGAGGACTACAGCCGCTATTCGGCCCGCGTCCGCGCCGTCCTGGGGCCGCATGTCGTTGCCCTGCTGAAGGCGGGCCTGTCGGTCGTCCTCGATTTCCAGGCCAACACGCTCGCCATCCGGCGCTGGATGCGGACGCTGATCGACGGCTCGGGCGCCAACCACGAACTGCACTTGCTCGATATCCCGGACGAAACTTGTAAGCGCCGGCTGCGCGAACGCAACGCCGCGGGCGAGCACCCCTATCAGGCGAGCGACGCCGACTACGAACTTTTCACCCGCCATTTCGTCCCACCGACGGCAGACGAGAAATTCAACGTGGTCGTTCACAAAGAGGATAGCGCATGAGGATCGTTCTTCGTCCGGGCACGCCGGCCGACGCCGCCGCCTGTGGCGTCATCTGCTATGAGGCCTTCAAATCCGTCTGCACGGCCCACAACTTCCCGCCGGACTTTCCGTCGGCGGAAGCGACGACCGAGCTCCTGTCGATGCTGCTGCCTCACCCACACGTCTATTCGGTCGTGGCCGAACTCGATGGCCGGATCGTCGGCAGCAACTTTCTCGACGAGCGCGCCCGCATCGCCGGCATCGGGCCCATCACCGTCGATCCGGCGGGGCAGAACCATGGCGTCGGCGGACGCCTGATGCAGGACGTCCTCGATCGCGCGGCGCGGCAGCAGGTTGCCGGCGTGCGCCTGCTGCAGGCCGGCTTTCACAATCGCTCGCTCTGTCTCTACACCAAGCTTGGTTTCCAAACCCGCGAGCCGGTGTCGATCCTCCAGGGCAAGCCGCTCGGCCTGAAATTCCCGGGCTACGAGGTTCGTCCGGCGACGGCTGCCGACCTGGCCGCCTGTGTCAGGCTCTGCCACCAGGTCCATGGCTTCGACCGTGGTGTCGAATTGCAGGACGCGATCGATCAGAAGGCCGCATCGGTCGTCGAACACCTCGGGCGGATCACCGGCTATACGACAGGGATCGCCGTTATCGGCCACAGCGTCGCGGAAACGAACCCGGACCTGATGGCCCTGATCGGCGCGGCGCCCGAGTTCGGCGGCCCCGGCTTCCTGTTGCCGACACGAAACCACGAGGTTTTCGCCTGGTGCCTGGAGGCGGGCCTCAGGCTCGTCTATCAGATGACACTGATGACCACGGGTCTCTACAACGA
>JAUXST010000142.1 GCA_030679805.1 Reyranella sp.
GATCGTGATGCAGGAGCCGCGCCGGCTCGCCGCCCGCGCCGCCGCACGCCGCATGGCGGCGACGCTCGGCGAGTCGGTGGGCGAGACCGTGGGCTATCGCGTGCGCTTCGACAGCAAGGTGGGCCCGCGCACGCGCATCGAAGTCGTGACCGACGGCCTCTTCCTCCGGATGCTGCAGGACGATCCGTCGCTCGATGGCATCGGCTGCGTGATCTTCGACGAACTGCACGAACGCGGGCTGGACTCCGATCTGTCGTTCGCCCTGGTGCGCGAGGCGCAGACGGCGCTGCGCGAGGACCTGCGCGTGGTTGCCATGTCGGCGACGCTGGATCCTGGCCCGGTCGCCGAACGACTGGGAGGGGCAGCGCTGATCGAATCGGCCGGCCGCATGTTCCCGGTCGAGACGCGCCATCTCGACCGCGAGGCGTCGGGCCGGATCGAGGATACGATGGCCGCCGCCATCCGCCGGGCGCTGGCCGAAGAGAGCGGCAGCGCCTTGGTGTTCCTGCCCGGCGTCGGCGAGATCCGCCGGGTCGGGGAACGGCTGCAGGGCCTCGATCCCACCATCGACATCGCACCGCTTTATGGCGACCTCTCGCCGGCCGAGCAGGATCGCGCCATCGCGCCATCGCCCGCCGGGCGACGCAAGGTCGTGCTCGCGACCTCGATCGCCGAGACCAGCCTCACCATCGAGGGCGTGCGCATTGTGATCGACGGTGGCCTCATGCGCGTGCCGCGCTTCTCGCCGCGCTCCGGCATGACGCGCCTGGAGACGGTGCGGGTGAGCCAGGCTTCGGCCGACCAGCGCCGCGGCCGCGCCGGCCGGCTGGAGCCGGGCGTGTGCTACCGCCTTTGGACCGAGGAAGCGCAGCGCGGGCTGCTGCCCTTCACGCCACCGGAAATTCTCGATGCCGATCTGGCGCCGCTGGCGCTGGAACTGGCGGCCTGGGGCGTAGCCGATGCCGCGAGCCTGCCCTGGCTCACCCCACCGCCGTTAGCGTCGCTCGCGACGGCCCGGGCGCTTCTGTCCGACCTCGGCGCCATCGACCAAGCCGGTGCGATCACCGCACATGGCCGGGCGATGGCGCGGCTAGGCCAGCATCCACGCCTCGCCCATCTCGTGCTCAAGGGTCGCGACATGGGACAGGGCAGAGTTGCCGCCTTGCTGGTCGCCATCCTGGGCGAGCGCGATTTCCTGCGCCTGCCGCCGGGGCAACGCGACGCCGATCTGCGCCACAGGGTCGACGTCGCCCTGTCGGGCAAGGCGCCGCGACAGATCCTCGAGATGGCGCGTCGTCTGACACAGGGCAAGGACACCGACAGTTCCATGACCGGCGCCCTGCTGGCGCTGGCCTACCCGGACCGCATCGGCCGCCGCCGAACGGGCACGGCGGGACGATACTTGCTGTCGGGCGGACGCGGCGCGGCGCTGCCCGAGGGCGATCCGATGGGGAACGAGGAGTTTCTCGTGGTCGCCGAAACAGACGGCTCGACCCAGGACTCGCGCATCTTCCTCGCCGCCCCGACCACCGCCGCCGAGATCGAGGAACTCTACGCCGAGCGCATCGTGGTCGAGGAGATCGTGCAGTGGAGCCCGCGCGACGCGGCCGTGGCGGCCCGCCGACGCCGCCGGCTGGGCGCGCTCGTGCTCGAGGACAAGTCGCTCGCCCGGCCCGATGCCGAGAAGCTCAGGGCGGCAATGCTCGACGGCGTCCGACAGCTCGGCCTGGGGGCCCTGCCGTGGAGCGACGATCTGGCGAAGTGGCGGGAGCGCGTGACCTTCCTGTGCGCCCACGACGAGGCCTGGCCCGATCTTTCGGATACCGCGCTGCTCGGCGCGCTCGACACATGGCTGGGGCCTTTCCTCGACGGCGTGTCGCGCCGCGATCACCTGACACGTGTCGACCTGTCGGCGGCGTTGAGGGCGCTGGTGCCGTGGGACCGCCAGCGCAACCTCGACCGGCTGGCGCCCACCCACATCGAGGTACCCAGCGGGTCGCGCGTGCCGGTCGACTACGCCAATCCGGCCGAGCCGACGCTGTCGGTGCGCCTGCAGGAGATGTTTGGCCTCAGCGATACGCCGCACATCGCCGGCGGCAAGGTACCGCTCACCGTGCATCTGTTGTCGCCGGCGCGACGGCCGGTCCAGGTGACGCGCGACCTCGCGAGCTTCTGGGCCAACGGCTACCGGTCGGTGAAGGCGGAACTGAAGGGACGCTATCCGCGCCATTATTGGCCGGACGACCCGCTGGTGGCCGAGCCGACCGCGCGCGCAAGGCCCCGACCACGATAGGCGGCCTCACCCGCGCTAAATGCCTACTTCTGCTCGATGACGCGGGCCAGCAGGCGACGCATCACAGGCATCAGGAACAGCATGATGGGAAAGGCCATCATCCAGGAGGCGATCCAGGACTCCATCCACTTCGTCATCATGCCGTTGGCGAAGCCCATGGCACGAATGGTGGCTACCCCGGAGACCAGGAACGTCATGATGAACGTCAGGGCCAACGGCAGCGCGAAATGCATCGTGCGGGCAGGGAGTTTCTTCACGGCGGCCGGGACAATATGGTACGGGCTTAGACTTCGTCCATAGCCGCAGCGGAACCCCTTCCC
>JAUXST010000143.1 GCA_030679805.1 Reyranella sp.
TCGTTGGTGGTGGCTACGTCCGGGTCGGCCTCGATCACTATGCGCGACCGGGCGACAAGCTGGCCCAAGCGGTGGCGGACCAGCGCCTTCAGCGGAATTTCCAGGGTTATGTCGCCGACGATCCGCCCTGGGTCGTCGGGATCGGGGCCTCGGCGATCTCTTGCCTGCCGGACGGCTTCTCGCAGAATGTTTCGGATCCGGCCGAGTACATGGCGACGATGGAGCGCGGCAGCTTTGCCACGGTCCGAGGCATCGCCGTAGGGACCGAGGACCGACTGCGCGGCGACATCATCAGCCAGCTGATGTGCCAATACGCCGCCGACGTCGACGCGACCTGCAGAAAGTACGGCGCGGAGGCCGATGCCTTTCTTGCCGAGATTGGCGGCCTTGGGTCGCTCGTCCGGGACGGCCTGGTGTCGATCGACGGCGGGTGTCTGGCCGTCACAGAACGCGGCCGGCCTCTCGTGCGCTCCGTGTGCGCCGCCTTCGATCGCTACTACACGGGTGTCGAGGGGCGCCATGCGCGCGGCATCTAGGCCCCTCCAGCAGGCTGAACCAGAAAGGAAGCGTCAATCGTGAGTGCCCATCAACTCGTTGCGAAGCACGTCCAGGCGGCATTGGACGAGGCGGCGGCCCAATCGATTTCCGACGACGTGGTGGCGCGTTGTCTGTTGTCAGAGGCGATTCGCCTGTTCAAGACCAAGAGGTCGAACGACGATATCGCTGCCGAGCTGACGGGGGCTGCCGACAATCTGGACGACGATACGCCGTTTGCCTTCATGCGGCCGTAGGAGGTCGCTTTACCTGCCGCTTAGATACCCATACGCGTTTCGGGTGGCAGGATTCTCATGTGGTTCTCCACACGCTTGACGCCGCGGACATTCTCGGCAGCGATTCGATAGGCATCTCTCACGGCGTCGCTGTTGACGTATCCCCAGAGGTGCACAATGCCGTTGTCGGCGACGACGCAGGTCGTTTGGCTCGTTGCCCAGCCGTGACGGGCGAGTTCGGACGTCACCTGGGCGCGAACCGCTTCGTTGGTGGCGAGATCCTCTGAAGACGCCAGTTCGCGGGCCAGAAGCCCCTGGAGGAGGTTTGCCCGGCTGACGATACCCACGACCTTGCCGTCGCGCGCGATCGGTATGCGCTTCACGCGGTGACGCTGCATGAGAGTTGCGATCTCGCCCAGCGTCGCATGTTCGCTCGCCGTCACGAGATTCCTAGTCATCACATCGGCAACGCGATGGGAGTGCGCGCGGATGTAGTCCTTTGCCAGGATCGCGTCATCGGAAAGAAGACGTTGCAGCCACGACTTGCCGGGCACAGTCCCAATCTCGGACCGGTACATCAGGTCGGCCTCGCTGACGATGCCGATCAGCGTGCCGTCGGCGTCGACAACGGGAGCAGCGCTGATCCCGGCATTCAGGAGGACTTGAGCGGCGTCGTAAACGGAGGCATCCGCGGTCACCGCGTGAACTTGCCGGGTCATCACCTGCTTGGCACGCATTCTACCCTCCCAAGATGGAGCCGGGGCGAGACCGGCCAGCCAGTAATCATCGTCCATGGCGAGGGGATCGCTCCTTGTCGTAGATCAAAGGTGGCCGCAGTCGGCGCGTTAATCTTACGAGATGTTCGCAGGCTCGAAATCGAACCGCGGATGAAGAGGTAGTCATGGCCAAGATGAAAGCCGATCTTTGTCGGGCTATGCTGGCAAAGGGATGAAGCATGCCTGTAATGAAGCGGTGCGGTCGTGAATGACGTGAAGCCAAGTCCGTTGGCGCGCGACTTCGTGTGGGGCGTCTCGACATCGAGCTACCAGATAGAAGGGGCGGTGGCGGTGGACGGCCGCGGGCCGAGCGTATGGGATGCCTACAGCCGGTCGCCCGGCCACGTTGCCAATGGCGATACTGGCGACATCGCCTGCGATCACTATCATCGTTACCAGGAAGACATCGCCTTGATGCGCGCTCTCGGCGTGAATGCTTACCGCTTTTCCGTGGCTTGGCCGCGCGTGATGCCAGCCGGTCGCGGACCGATCAATGATGTGGGGCTGGCCTTCTACGATCGGTTGATCGACGGATTGCTTGCCGCAGGGATCGAGCCCTGGCTCTGCCTCTATCACTGGGATTTGCCGCAAGCGCTGCAGGACCAGGGTGGCTGGCTCAACCGTGATATTGCTGGCTGGTTCGCCGACTATGCGAAGCTGATCGCGACGCGGTTCGGCGATCGGGTCCGTCGGTTCGCTACCTTCAACGAGCCGTCGGTTTTCACGCTCTTCGGCTATGGGTTCGCCTGGCATCCTCCGGGTGCCACAGAGCCCACCGGTCTTTACAAGGCCACGCATCACGTCAATCTGGCGCATGGTGCGGGCGTCGATGCGCTGCGGGCTCATGCGCCTAAGGCGCTTGTCGGGGCAATCCACAACGTTCAACCGGCCCGGGCGGCTGGCACCACCGCAGCCGACGAAGCTGCCGCCGTGCTGCTCGACGAGCACTGGAACAAGGCCTTCCCCGAGGTCCAGATTCTCGGTCACTATCCGCCGGCTTTGGCGCGTGTGATCGAGCCCTATATCCAGCCAGGCGATCTGGCCCGGATCTGCCGTCAGCCGGACTGGTTCGGGCTCAATCACTACTCGCCCGTCTACGCTCGCGCTGACGCCAGCGCCCTGTTGGGTTTTGCCTGGGCCGATGCGCCCGCGGACGTACCGCGGTCTCCGATTGGATGGCAGATGGATCCGGCCGCCTTTCGCGACACGTTGATCGATGTGCATAGACGGTATCGGCTGCCGATCTACGTTCTGGAGAATGGGGCGGGAGCGGTCGAAAAGCCGGATGCCGCTGGTGTCATCGACGATCGCGAGCGAATTGGCTACCTCTCGACCTATACGGACGCCTTGCGCGAGGCGGTTGCCGCCGGCGCTGACGTCCGTGGCTATTTCGTCTGGTCGCTACTCGACAATTTCGAATGGGGCGCGGGATACGCCAATCGCTTCGGGCTTGTTTACGTCGACTATCCGACCCTGCGGCGTATTCCCAAGGCATCGGCCCGTTGGTATGCGCAGTTGATCCGGTCCGAGCGGGCCGGCGCGGACCGGTGAGGCACATCCTCCTCGCGGATATCGGTGGGACCCATGCGCGGTTCGCCGTCCTCCGTGGTGACGACCTCCAGGCAGTCCGGTCTTTGGACGTCCATGCCCACGCGACGATGGCGGATGCTCTTCGGTCCTTCCTTGTCGGGAGGGTCGATGTCACCCCGATCGAGGCGGCGATTCTGGCGGTCGCCGGGCCGGTCGAGAACGGCCGTTGCAAGCTCACCAACTCCGCCTGGATTGCGAACGCCCCGGAGCTGTCGCGTGAATTCGGGATTCCCAGCGTCCGGGTCATCAACGATCAGGAGGCAGCGGCCTGGGGCCTGCCGCATTTCGGCTCGTCGGATACCCGTCTCATCGGACCGGACACGCCAGTGGCCGGCGCGCCGCTGGCGCTTCTCAGTCCTGGTACGGGCTTGGGAGTGGCTTGTCTCGTTACGGGGCCGCCCGGGGGCAGAGTGATCGCAAGCGAGGGAGGCCACGCCACGCTCGCCGCAACGACCGCCTACGAGGAAGCCTTGATCTGTATCCTGCGCGGGCAATTCGGGCACGTCTCGGCGGAACGGGTTCTGTCTGGTGACGGCCTGGTCAATCTCTATCGCGCCACCGCGACGATCGACGGTGCCGGCGTCGTCCCGCGGACCGCTGCGGAGGTCACGCGGGCCGGCCTCGACGGAACCTGCACGACGTGCCGACGCGCGCTCGACACGTTCTGTGCACTGCTTGGCGCGGTTGCAGGCGATGTCGCCTTGCTTTTTGGCGCGCGCAGCGGTGTCTACATCGGCGGCGGGATCGTGCCGAAGATCGTCGACCATCTCCCCGACACCGAATTCCGCGTACGTTTTGAGGCCAAGGGCCGGCTCGGGCGCTATCTCGCGAGGGTTCCCGTGCGGATCATCCTGCGCCCCGATCCCGCCTTCCTAGGGTTGGCGGCGCTGGCCCGGTCGGATAAACCTTGGTCCCATGCCTGACGACGACCTTCATGCATCGGTCGGCCATGAGCCC
This sequence comes from Reyranella sp., assembly GCA_030679805.1. Lineage (GTDB taxonomy): Bacteria > Pseudomonadota > Alphaproteobacteria > Reyranellales > Reyranellaceae > Reyranella. The sequence continues at coordinate 4,094 of JAUXST010000143.1, forward strand.
TTGCACCGCTTCTGGCTCGGTGCCCGCGGCTTCTGGCATGGCCCCACGGCCGTGCTGGCGTGGGGGCTCATCGTCCTGCTGGTCATTTGCGTCGTGCTCCAGCTCCTCGTCCAGTACCGGCTCAATCTCTGGAATCGCGACTTTTTCAACGCGCTCGAGTTTCGCAACAGCCGCGAGATCTGGCGACAGACTTACCTGCTGATGGTGTTGGCGGCCCTCAGCATCCTCCTTGCGGTCGTGGCGGTGTGGGGCCGCATGACCTTCCAGCGATCATGGCGCGAATGGCTCACCCGTAAACTCGTCGAGGCCTGGCTGGGTGAAGACCGATACCGTCGTCTCGATCTCTGGAATGGAGAGCACCAGAACGCCGAGTATCGCATTGCCGAGGATGCCCGGCTGGCGACGGATGCACCGATCGACCTCGTCGTCGGCCTTCTTGCCTCCGTGCTTTCTGCCGGAACTTTCGTCGTCGTGCTGTGGAATGTCGGCGGTTCGTTGGACGTGATGCCGTTCGGATGGAGCATTACGATCCCCGGGTATCTGGTGGTCTCGGTCGTCATCTATGCAGCGGCAACGACGGGTACGATGATGTTGGTCGGGCGTCACATGGTCGGCGTCATCGAGCGAAAAAATCAGGCCGAGTCGGAACTGAAGTATGCCGTCGCCCATCTGCGCGAAAGCGCTACGGCACCATCGGCACAGATGAATCTTGCGACGACGACGGCGCCGGCGGCGGTCGGAACCGCGTTGCGTGACGTCATCGGCGAGTGGAAACGGTTGTGCGGCCAGCACATGCGCACGACATTCGTCTCTCATGGCAACACGCTGCTGGCGCCTCTGGTCGGCCTGATTCTGTGCGTACCGCATTATGTCCGGGGGACCATGCTGCTGGGCGAGGTGACCCAGGCCGCCGCGGCGTTCGTCGCGGTACAGGGCGCCTTCAACTGGCTGGTCGACAACTATCCGCGTCTCGCCGAGTGGCTGTCGTCGGCGAACCGGGTCGGTACGCTGCTGGCCGCTTTCGATCGCTTGACCAGCAGGGACGAATCGACGTCTGCCCATACGGCGACGTAGGGCGGCCCCCTAGGGTGGCTGACGAATTGCACCAGTCGATATTTGCGGCCGGTACGTGCTAGCCTTACGCCGAAGATTGAGATGAATGGAGCAGATGCACTCGCCCATGCCGCAGGATCTCAAAGGTTTGGCCGACGCCTTGGAGGCAGCGGAGGCACGTTTGCAGTCCATCCTGCAGACGGTTCCCGACGCCATGATCATCATCGACGAGCAGGGCCGTATCGAATCACTAAGCACGACGGCGGAGCGACTGTTCGGGTATGTGAAGAGCGAAGTGGTCGGCCGGAAAGTCGATCTCTTCATGTCCACGCCGCATCGCGAACAACACGATTCCTACCTCAAACGCTACCTTTCGACCGGTGAGCGTCGGATCATCGGAATCGGACGGGTTGTCACCGGGCGACGCAAGGACGGCACGACCTTTCCGATGCATCTGACGGTAGGCGAGCTGCAGTTGGCCGACAGGCACTATTTCACCGGCTTCATTCGCGACCTGACCGATCAGCAGCTGACGGAAAGCCGTCTCAAGGAGCTGCAATCGGAAGTGACGCATATGTCCCGCTTCATGGCGCTGGGCGAAATGGCATCGACCTTGGCGCACGAGATCAACCAGCCGCTGACGGCGATCGCCAATTACCTCAAGGGCTGCCGGCGTCTGCTCGAACGCATGGCCGGCGAGCAGGCACTTGTGTTGCACGACGCCGTCAGCAAGGCGGCGGACCAGGCATTGCGTGCTGGCGACATCATTCGCCGCCTGCGTGAGTTCGTGGCCCGCGGTGAAAGCGAACGTCGGATCGAAAGCCTGCCTAAACTGATCGAGGATGCCAGTACGCTGGCTCTGATCGGGGCCAAGGAGAACGCCGTGACGGTGTCGTTCCGGCTCGACCCGGCGGCCGATCTGGTGCTCGCGGATCGGATTCAGATCCAGCAGGTCCTGGTCAATCTGATTCGCAATGCCATCGAGGTCATGTCCGAAGGAGGACAAAGACGGCAACTGGACATAGCGACCGTGGCCAATGGCGGAGATCTGGTCGAAGTGAGCGTCTCGGACACCGGGGCGGGGATCGCCCCGGAGGTCGCGGCGCAGCTCTTCCAGCCATTCGTCACCACCAAGCGCAAAGGCATGGGGCTCGGCCTTTCGATCTGTCGGACCATCATCGAAGCGCATGGCGGCAAGATCTGGGTCGACACGCCACCGGGCGGCGGTACGATCTTCCGGTTCACCCTGCGGGCCGCGAACGAGGAGGATCGGTCTCTTGTCGAGTAGCCAGATCGTTCATGTCATCGACGACGACGTCGCCGTCCGGCAGTCGATGGCCTTTCTGCTCAGCACGGCCGGCTATGCGGTCCGTGTCCACGAATCGGCGATCGCCTTCCTACAGGCGCTCCCCGACTCCGAGGACGGCTGCGTCGTCACCGACATTCGGATGCCGGGCATGGACGGTCTCGAACTGCAGGGCCATCTCAAGTCGATGAAGGTCGGGCTGCCTGTCATCGTAATCACCGGCCATGGCGACATTGCCCTCGCCGTCCAGGCCATGAAGGCGGGGGCGATCGATTTCATCGAAAAGCCGTTCGACGACGATATCCTGCTCGCCGCCATCCGGTCGGCACTCGCACGCAACCTGCACAATGTCGAGCGTGAGGCCCAGTTTGCCGAGATCGGTCGTCGTCTTCAGTCGCTGTCGGACCGCGAGCGGGACGTCCTCGAGGGGCTGGTTGCCGGCAAGCCGAACAAGATCATCGCCCATGACCTTGGGATCAGTGCCCGAACCGTCGAGGTCTATCGCGCAAACGTCATGACCAAGATGCGCGCCGACAGCCTGTCGAACCTGGTGCGCATGGCAATTCTCTCGGGAAGTTCGCCGTAACCGCTCCTTGCGTCAGATCAAGTCGCCGGCCGCTGGCACAGGTTAGACAATAGCATTGTTCGTTGGGTTCGAACGGGAATGCTGTCTCATGGCTTCGATGTCGGGAACCGTGCTCATCGTCGATGACGATGCTGCGGTTCGAAGCGCGCTCAAGTTCCTCCTCGAAGTCGAGGGGCTCGACGTTCGCCTGTACGATGGACCAGCGGCCCTCCTCGCCGACGCGGCCCTGCCTGACCGTGGCTGCCTCGTCATCGACTATCGCATGCCGCTCATGGACGGACTTCAATTGACCGACCAACTGCGTGCGCGCAAGGTTGGACTGCCCGTCATTCTGATCACGGGGCGTGCATCGAATGACCTGCGCCGACGTGCGGTAAAGTCGGGCGTCCGCCAGGTCCTCGAAAAGCCCCTGTCGGACGGCGCTCTTGTCGAAGGGATCAGGTCGGTCCTCGCGACGGCCGCCTGACGGCGGTGGAGGTCAGATCGACCGGAGGACGCGAGCCAATACCGATGGCACCATCTGCCGCCCTGACGCCGGCTGTCGCGGGCCTGACGGAAGAGGAAGCACAGCGCCGGCTGGCCGCCGAGGGCTTCAACGATCTTCCACGGACCGATCATCGAACCTTCCTGCGGATCATCGGCGATGTGCTGAGCGAGCCGATGTTCGCGCTGCTGCTGGGCGCCGGGGCGATCTATTTCGTCCTGGGTGACCTGACCGAGGCGCTGGTCCTGCTGGCCTTCGCCACGATCTCGGTCTCGATCACCGTGGTCCAGGAAACGCGCAGCGAGCGTGTCCTCGAGGCCCTGCGGGACATGACCAGCCCGCGCGCCCTGGTCGTGCGTGATGGCCAGCGAAAGCGCATTCCTGGCCGCGAGGTCGTCCGCGGCGATGTCATCGTCATCCTCGAGGGCGATCGGGTTCCCGCGGATGCGGTGCTTTCGGCCGCACACAATCTCCTGGTGGACGAGTCTCTGCTCACCGGCGAGTCGGCTCCCGTCAGAAAGAGCGCCGGCGCCGACGATACGATGGTGGCGATGGCCAGGCCAGGAGGAGAAGACCTGCCCTTCGTCTTTTCCGGCACGCTCGTCGTTCGCGGCGAGGGCATGGCCATCGTGCTTTCGACGGGCCTGTTGAGCGAGATCGGCAGGATCGGGCAGGCTCTCGGCAAGATCGCTCTCGAGCCGCCCAGGCTCCAGCAGCAGACCCGCCGGCTTGTCCGCAACTTTGCCCTGTTCGGTTTGGCCGCCAGCCTGCTTGCCGTCCTTCTTTACGGCTTTCTGCGCGGGGACTGGCTGCAGGCGGTCCTTGGCGGCATCGCGCTCGGCATGTCGATGTTGCCGGAGGAGTTCCCGCTGGTGCTCACCGCCTTCATGGTCATGGGGGCCTGGCGTCTCTCCCAGGCCCGCGTGCTCACGCGCCGCGCCGCGGCCATCGAGATGCTGGGAGCGGCCACCGTCTTGTGCACCGATAAGACTGGCACCCTGACGGAAAACCGCATGACGATCGCCGAACTCAAGGTGCCGAAATCGGACGGGGATGGCGCGCGATTGATCGAGACGGCGCTGCTGGCCAGCGGACGCCAGTCGTTCGATCCCATGGAGCGGGCGATCGCCGCGGATGCGGCGGGACGATCCGGCGGCGTGGACGCGGTCTATGCGGATCTGGACCTGGTCCGGCAGTACGGCCTGCGCCCCGATTTCCCCACCATGACCAACGTCTGGCGCCGTCGCAGCGACGGCGAAGTCACGGTCTGCGCCAAGGGGGCGCCGGAGGCGATCGGCACGCTCTGCCGTCTCGACGCCGAGCGGTTTGCCTGGCTGCGCCGGTCGGTCGATAAAATGGCCGAGAAGGGCGCACGGATCCTGGGCGTGGCCCGTGCCATCCATGCCGACCCCGAGTTGGCCGACACGCAACAAGCCTTCGCCTTCGAGTTCATTGGATTGATCGGATTTGCCGATCCGCTGCGCGCGAATGTGCCGGGCGCGGTGCGCGAATGCCAATCGGCCGGCATCAGAGTCGTTATGATCACCGGCGACTATCCCGCGACCGCCGAAGCCATCGCCGCCGCCGCCGGTCTCCCGCCGGGGCACACGATCGGCGGCGCGGACTTGTCGCGCCTGGAGGGCGAGGCTCTCGTGAGCGCCGTTCGCACGGCCAACGTCTTCGCGAGGATCCTGCCCGAGCAGAAGCTCCACATCGTCGATGCGCTCAAGGCCAACGGCGAGATCGTCGCCATGACCGGCGATGGCGTGAACGACGCGCCGGCCTTGAAGTCTGCCCATATCGGGATCGCCATGGGCGGGCGCGGCACCGACGTTGCCCGCGAGGCATCGTCGATTGTCCTGCTCGACGACGATTTCGGGTCGATCGTGCGGACGATCCGCCTCGGTCGCCGGATCTACGACAACCTTCGCAAGGCCATGGCCTACATCGTGGCGGTGCACGTCCCCATTGCCGGGCTGGCATTGCTGCCACTGCTGCTCGGTCTGCCCCTGATCCTGACTCCGGTCCATATTGCTTTCCTCGAGATGGTGATCGACCCTGCGTGCTCCATCGTCTTCGAGGCTGAGCCCGACGAGGACGACTTGATGCGGCGACCGCCACGCGGCCCGGAGAGCCGCCTGCTGTCCGGCCGGATGGCGCTGTGGGGGCTGCTTCAGGGCGGGCTGGCTTTCGCAGCCCTCGCCGCCGTCTACGCCGCGGCAATCGCCCGCCAAATGCCGGAGAACGAGCTGCGCGCGTTGGTGTTCGTTTCCCTGGTCCTCATCAATACCAGTCTCATTCTGGCGAACCGATCGTTCAGCGGCTCGCTGCTGGTGGCCCTGGGCCGTCGGAACTTGTCGCTGTGGGCGCTGCTGTCGGGCGTGACGGCGGTTCTTGCCGTTGCCTTGACCTGGCCGCCGGCAATGAGCCTGTTCCGCTTCGGCCGGCTCCATCTCGACGATCTCGGCCTGTCCGTGGCGGCTGGAGTGGCTGTTCTGGTGGTTCTGGAAGCCGCCAAGCCGAGCTGGCGGAAGGGCTTTCGGACCTAGTTTTCCTCGGCCTACGTAGAATCCCTTAGGTTTTGACCTGAATGGTGGCCTCCCGGGCCGCGCGGTACCCAGAAGCTGCTTCAACGGTTCAGATCGGGAGGGTTCGATGCAGGCTTACACCGCAAACAATGGCGCAAGAGTGTCCGCCGCCGCCGCCGCCGTCGTGTTTCAGGGCTTTCCCGCCACGCGCGCTCGTGTTGCCGACAAGGCCGCCACGCTCTCGGGTGTGAGGCGGACGCTGACACGGGGCGAGGAGATTTTTGCAGAAGGTGATTCTTCGGACTTTTTCTACAAAGTCGTGTCAGGGACCGTCCGGACTTACAAGCTGCTGAGCGACGGGCGCCGCCAGATCGACGAATTCCACCTCGCGGGTGATATCTTTGGTCTCGAGCCCAGCGAACAGCACCGCTTCTCCGCCGAGGCCGTCGACGATGCCTCGGTCATCATGTTCCGCCGCCGCCGCTTCGCGGCGATCTCCCAGGACGATCCGGCCTTGGGTGACCAGGTGATGGCGTCGCTGATGCGCAACCTCGAGCGGGCCCACGACCACATGATGCTGCTCGGCCGCAAGTCGGCCCAGGAGCGGATCGCCACCTTCCTCCTCGATATGTCGAAGCGGATCGCCAAGGGCGACAGTTTCGATCTGCCGATGCAGCGGTCCGACATCGCCGACCACCTCGGCCTCACGATTGAGACCGTCTCGCGCACCCTGACGCAGTTTGCCCGCGACGGCTTGATCAAGCTCGCGGCGGCGAGCCGCTCGGTGGTGCTTTGCAACAAGGCAGCCCTTCGCCAGCTCGACGCCTGAGCGGGCTTGCCGCGGCTCGCCGCCGTCAATCCGTCCGGTCGTAGGGCAGGACCCTGACCGGCATGATGGCAAGCTTGTCGCAGATTTTCGCTTGGTGGCGAATCGGCCACCAGTCGTAAAGGAAGATTTGCAGCGGTCGCCACATCGCGACCCAGCCGAGGATTAGCAGCCCTTCCTGCAGGATGCGTCCCAGCGTGTCGCTTGGCAACACAAGGGCCAGCTGACGCAGGCTCATGCAGAGAACGAGGAAGGCGAGGCCGATCACCAAGGCCGATCGTCCTTCGCGCAACTGGAACCGCATGCGCCGGCGTGTCTCCTGCGCGCGATAGGCAAAATAGTTCCGAATGGCCCTCTCCAGGTTGGCGCACTCCGGCAGCGCCAACTGGTCCGTGGGGAGATGGACGACCAGTTCGACTGGTTCGTTCAGGGGGTGCTCGTCGGCCGATTCGAAAATGTAGGTCTCGGCGTCGCGGTCCAGGTCTTTCTCATGGAAGGGCGACGGGTCCAGTGAATTGAACAACTGCCGGAGCCTCGAGAGGCGCACCTCGATGCTGCGGCGAGGCATGTCGATCAGCGTGGCAGGGGCTGGCATGGGCTCTGCGCACCATAGCATGCCTAGATCCTGAGGGCCGCCGCGGGGTGATTCCCTTGGTGGCCGAATAGTTCAGCTTTATGTACCGTTAGTCGGAATTCCGATACCCGGAAGTTGAAGCCTCCCTAGCGTTGAACTCAAGACTCCATCGAGGGTCACGCTCAGGGAGGAATAAATGGCTTCGTCGAAGATCGCGCGTCGTCGTCTTGTCGCAGGTACCGCTGCCGCGTCGGCGGCCCTTGTTGCTGCGCCGTTCGTGCGCAGCGCCCATGCCGCAGGCAAGCCGTCACTCGGCTTGTGGGATCACTGGGTGCCTGGCGCCAACAAGACCAGTACAGCGCTGATCGAGGAGTGGGCGGCCAAGGGAAAGGTCGAGGTGACGATCGACTACATCACTTCGCAGGGCAACAAGCTGCTGTTGACCGGCGCCGCGGAGTCATAGGCCAAATCCGGCCACGACATTCTCGCGTTGTCGAACTGGCTGCCGTCGCGCTACGCCAACCAGCTCGTGCCGATGAACGACATCATGGACGGGCTGGTCAAGCTGAACGGGGCGGTCAATGCCACCGTCGAATATCTCGGCAAGATCGACGGCAAGTGGATCGCGGTTCCCGCGACCATCGGCAGCCAGATCAAGGGTCCGTGCTCGCGCATCGACCTCATGAAGAACCTGGCCGGCATCGACGTGCAGGCGATGTACCCGGCGGGTGCGCCGCCCAAGGCCGAGGCCTGTCACAAGGGCGGCTATCCGTTTGGCATTGGCCTCGGCACGACGTCGGACAATGTCGACACCGCCGGCGCGATCTTCCATGGCTTCGGTACCCAGCTGGTGAACGCCAAGGGCGACATCACGGTCAAGAGCGACCCGGTGCGCCAGGCGCTCGACTACTACAAGCGACTCATGGCGTTCCTGCCGGCCGATGTGCCGGCCTGGGACGATGCCTCGAACAACAAGTGGCTGGTCTCGGGCAAGGGTGCCTTGATCATGAACCCGCCCAGCGTCTGGGCTGTCGCCAAGCGCGATGCGCCGAAGATCTGCGAGCAGCTCTGGACGCACGGCTTCGCCGCCGGGCCGAAGGGCCGCTATGCGCGGTTCGTGCCGTATTTGTGGGGCGTCTGGAACTTCAGCAAGAACCAGGCGGCGGCCAAGAGCCTGATCACCTTCATGTCACAGCCGGCGGCGGTCGAGAAGCTGGTGATAGCGAGCGGCGGCTACGACTTGCCCTCGTTCGCCAATCTCACGACCCTCAAGGCGTGGCAGGACGAGGAGCCGCCGAAGGGCACGCTCTATCACTACCCCAATCCGTACAACCATCAGATCCTGTCGACCGCCGGCGCTCCGGCGCCGCACAAGGTCGGCGAGCAGATTTACGTCCAGGCCATCCTGACTCGGATGGTCGTACGTTATTCCAAGGGCGAGGCCATGGAAAAGACGCTCGATTGGGCGGCCAGCGAAATCGAGGGCTTCTCGCGCAACTAGGCCTCGGCTGGCCTCGAGCGAGAGCGGCGCGATGGCCTTGCCATCGCGGTCGAGACGATGGCGCCTGGTCGAATGCCCGGGTTAGGCGATCCAGCGCCGCATCAGCTGCGGCGAGAACAGGCCTCGCCTCAGGCAGAATTCCACGACGCGGTTGAAGGCGCCCGGCACGCACTTCAGTCTGCCCGTGCCGAGCTGGCGCAGCGAAGCGTCCACGACCGATTCGGCACTCGACCAGAGATAGGCGGGGATCGCTGAGCGGGGCGATCCCTTGTACTCCGCCGTCTTGCCGAAGTTGCTGATCGCGTAGCCTGGAATCAGCGACTGGATCTCGATGCCGTGCCGGCGCACTTCGAGGTTCAGCCTCTGGGAAAAGCTGTCGAGGAAGAGCTTGGTCGCGCCGTACGTCGTGTTGCCCGGCGTGTGGACGTACTGGATCATCGAACAGACATTGATGATCGCTCCCTTCTTGCGGGCAATCATCGCCGGCAGCGCCGCCCGGCTGAAGCAGACCGGCGCCACGACATGGACCTGCAGCATGGCGACATGGCTTTCCGCCAGGACGGTCTGGAACAGATCCGGATCGCCGAAGCCCGCGTTGTTGACCAGCAGATCCAGGCCCGGCGCCTGGGCGATGACTTCGGTCACCGCATCCTGATCGGCAGTCTTCTGCAGGTCGGCCACGACCGGCGTCACGGTGACGCCATGGCGTGCCGCGATATCCCGCGTCACCGCCATCAGGGCGTCGTGCTGCTTGTCGACCAGCCAAAGCCCGAAGTTCTGCGCCGCCAGCCGGGCGGCAAAGGCGGCGCCGATGCCGTTGGCAGCACCGGTCACCAGGGCCCACTTGGCATCAGGGTCGATCGATGTCATCGCGGACCTTCTGGAATTTCAGCAGCCGGTCGATCGCCCGGTCGAGCCAGCGATCCGGCAGCCAGCGCGGCAGCAGCCAGTATCGCACCCATCGATCGGGGACGACGTAGCGTGTTTTCGGCCGCCGGAGGACGAGCGCATCGATGATCCGGCGCGTCACCGCCGCCACGGGGAGCGCGGTCCGCCGCTCGCCGGCCGGGTTCATGCCCTTCAGGACCGGGTGATAATCCGTGCCGTCGAAGGTCGTCTTAAGATGCGCGGCCTTGTCCCAGATCGGCGTATCGATGGCGCCGGGCTGGATCACGATCACGTCCACGCCGTAGATCAGCAATTCGCGCCGCAGCGAATCCGACAGCGCCTCCAGGGCATGTTTCGAGGCGGCATAGGGGCCCATGAACGGATAGGCGATCCGCCCGCTCACCGAACTGATGTTGACGATCCGGCCGGGCGGGTGCGATTTCGCGGCCCGCAGCAGCGGCAGGAAGGCCTGCACCATGTGCAGGACGCCCACGACATTGACCTCGAAATGCCGCCGCAGGACGTCGGGCGACAGCGCGGTCAGGGGACCGGGATCGGAAATCCCCGCATTGTTGACCAGCCCGAACAGCCCGCCGTCGCCGATCTCCGCCTTCACCGTGGCGGCGGCCCGGCCGATGGCATCGGCATCGGTGACGTCGAACACCAGCGGCGTGAAGGTGCTGCCGAATTCGCGCTGCAGGCGCGCCGCCTGCTCCGCCGTGCGGACACTGCCGAAGACCTTGTAGCCCCGCCGGCACAGTTCGGCTGCCGTGCCATGGCCGATGCCGGTCGAAACGCCCGTGATGACGACGGACTTGAGGACGGTGGACTTCACGCAGCCTCCGCGGATCGTCCCTTGCCGGAGCAGGGCGCTCTCCGACTATGGCACCTTTTGGGGCTGCCGGGTCGCCTCAACTCCTGTACGGCTCGATGGCCGAAGGATCGTCTTTCGCGGAGAGGGCAATGTTGGTGAAAACCCGTGCGGTTGCGGTTGGCCTTGCAGTGATGGTCGCGGCACTGTCGAACGCCCCGGCGCAGGCCCAGGCCGCCAGGACCCAGCAGGAGCAGTGGTGCGACGGCCTGGGCAACGTGCCGGACGATGTTCAGATCAGCGCCTGTACCGTCGTCATCAATTCAGGCGGCTATGGCGCCGCACGCCTCAACACCGCCCACTTCTATCGCGGCCTGACCTACGCCCAGACCGGCCGGTGCAAGCTCGCCATCGCCGATTTCACCGCGGCGATCAGGTACGACCCGAAGGACGCCGACGCCTACTGGTCGCGCCATTCCTGCAGGAAGGAATTGGGCGACTTGGCCGGTGCCGCGGCCGACCGCAAGGCGGCACAGGCCATCGATCCGAAGATCGAGGAGCAGTGGGAACAGTAGAAGGGCTGCTGACGGCAGCCGGGGAAATGGTGCTGCCGCACAGGATTGAACTGTGGACCTCCCCCTTACCAAGGGGGTGCTCTACCACTGAGCTACGGCAGCATGCTGGACGGGGCGTCGCGCGGGCGGGGATATGCCATAGGGGGAGGGGCGGTTCAACCGCTGCCGCCCGCCGAAACGCCGCCGCCCGGACCGCTTGCCGCGACACTTCGGCCCGGCCTAGGCTTTATCCATAAGAGCAAAGGGGAAACGCATGGACTGGCGCCCGATTTCGGCCGATTCGCACATCACCGAGCCGCCCAACTGCTACCTCGACCACATCGATCCGGCGTTCCGCGACCGCGCGCCCCACGTCGTGAACAAGGAAGGCCTGGGCGACATCTATGTCGTCGACGGCATGAAGACGCCGGTGCCCATGGGCCTGATCGCCGCCGCTGGCGTCGCCCCCAAGGACATCCGCCTGGGCGGCGCCAAGTTCGAGGATCTGCACCGGAGCGGCTGGGATCCCACCGCCCGCCTCGCCGACCAGGACAAGGACGGCGTCGGCGCCGAGCTCATCTATCCCACCGTCGGCATGCTGATCTGCAACCATCCCGACTTCGCCTACAAGAAGGCCTGCTTCGACGCCTACAACCGCTGGCTCCAGGTCTACTGCAGCCATGCGCCCGACCGCATCGTCGGCATGGGCCAGACCGCCATGCGCACCATCAAGGAGGGCATCGCCGATCTCGAGCGCATCAAGGCCATGGGCTTCAAGGGCGTGATGATGCCGGGCAACCCCGGCGAGCTCGACTACGACCACGAGGCCTACGATCCGTTCTGGGAGGCCGCCGTCGCGCTCGAGCTGCCGCTGTCGTGGCACATCCTCACCTCGAGCGGCGACAACAGCCTGGCCAAGCCGCGCGGCCCCAAGATGAACGGCTTCCTCGCCATCATCCGCGGCTGCCAGGACATCATGGGCATGCTGGTCTTCTCCGGCGTGTTCGAGCGCAACCCCGGGCTGCGCGTGGTCTGCGTCGAAGCCGACGCCGGCTGGGCGCCGCATTTCATGTACCGCATGGACCACACCTATAAGCGGCACCGCTACTGGATGAAGGGCAAGGAACTGAAGCGCCTGCCGTCGGAATATTTCCGCGAGCACATCGCGCTCACCTTCCAGGACGACTGGACCGCCTTCCAGTTCGCCGAGCACATGGCGCCGCAGCAGCTCATGTGGGCCAGCGACTTCCCGCACAGCGATTCGACCTGGCCGTGGAGCCAGGACGTGCTCAAGCAGCAGACCGGCCACCTGGCGCCCGAGCTGCGCAAGCGCATCCTGCACGACAACGTGGCCGAGCTTTACAAGCTGGCGGCGTAGGTCGTCGGCGCGCCGTCTGTCGGTAGCGCGATTGTTGAGAGCAGAAACACCGTGTCATATGGGCCGATGGACATCGACCCGTCGATCGCAAAAGCCCTCGGCTTTCCCAAATCGGCCTACACAGTGATCGAGCGCGAGCGCCGCTGGCTCTGTCGTGAGGTGCCGCGCGAGCGGATCGCGCGGACCGAAGCCATCGTCGACCTCTACGTCACCGGCGCCCAACTGCGCCTGCGCGAGGCGCGTCCGCTCGACGGCGGGCCGCCGATGCTGCGGCTCAGCCGCAAGGCCGATGTCGATGCCTGCACCCGGCTGGTCACGTCGATCTACCTGCCGGAGCACGAGTTCGCCGTCCTGGCCACGGCGTTGCCGGGCCGGCGGCTCCGCAAGATCCGCCACCGGCTGAAGGCGCCGCCCGGCGTCGTGCTGTCGGCCGATGAATTCCAGGGCGAGCTTTTAGGGCTCCGGATGGTCGAGGCCGAATTCGACACGGACGAACGGATGGCCGCGTTCGCCATGCCCGACTTCGCGATCCGCGAGGTCACCGACGATCCGCGCTTCGGTGGCGGTTCTCTGGTCGCGAACGGGCTGCCGCCCTCCGGTTAGGTGCCCTGCGGGAAGTGTCGCCGAAAGGGGGCGACGGGGGCTCGGGCCACCTGCCGACGCGCCGTCGATTTCCGCGAGATTCATGAAACCGACATGTTTAGGACGTGCATAACACTCACGCAGCGCGCAAGTTCGCTGCGGTCGCGCCGATCTGGCGCCGGCCGTTATAGGGAAACCCTATGTTCATCAGGTCGTTTTGCACCACGCTTTGCGCGGTGGTGCTTGCTGTCGTGCCGGCGTCCGGCGCCTTTGCCGCAGAGAACCCGATCCCGGGCATCGACATCATCGTCCAGAAGAAGCCGGGCGACGTCGTCGTCGCCCGGACCACGACCGACGCCAAGGGCGAGTTCACCCTAAAGGATCTGGCGCCGGGCAAATACACGATCGAGATCGACGGCAAGGGCCTGGTCGCGGCGACGGCCAGGAAGGGAACGTCTGGGGGGACGCCGCCCGGCGACGGGCCGCCGATCATCGCCGTGCTGGTCGGCCTCCTGTTGCCGGCGGTCCAGGCGCGCGGCGGGGCGCCCACGCCCCAGACCTTCCACGGCAAGGCGACGGCGCGCGGCATGCAGATCGAGCTGGTCGTCCCCGACGGTCCGGCGAAATCCTACAAGGGCACCCTGACGCGCTGAGGACACCATGAAGATCGTTTCAGTCATCGCCGCGGGAGCCGCGGCACTGCTGTCCCTGGGGGCAGTGGCCTGGGCGACGGCAGGGGAGCCGATCCAAGGCACAGTTGTGGGCCTGGAGCACGATCCGGAAGGCATCGCCGTTCCAGCCGGCAAGACCGACGCCAAGGGCAACGCCA
>JAUXST010000146.1 GCA_030679805.1 Reyranella sp.
AAATCTTCGGGCAGGCGCGCCCGCACGGTCTCGTAGGGCAGGATATGCAGCGTCCGAGCGTTCAGCTGCGCCAGTTCCTCCTCCGAGAAGCGCGCGGCGGCGCGCCCGACGCGTGCGAAATCGACCGTCGCCACCAGAGCCTCGAGTGCGGTGATCGGCTCCACCGGATCGGCCGTGCCGAGCCGCGCCAGAAGCGCACAAATGGCGAGCGCCTCAATGCCGCGCTCACGCAGGTCGGCGACCGCCAGCGAACCGGTGCGCTTGCTCAACCCGCCGCCCGTCGCGTCGACCAGCAGCGGCAGATGTCCGAACGCCGGCACCGCGGCGTCCAGCGCCTGGAACATCTGGATCTGCGCGCCCGAGTTGGTGACATGGTCCTCGCCCCTAATCACGTGAGTGACGGCGAAGGCGATATCGTCGACCACCGACGTGAAGCTGTAGAGGTAGGTGCCGTCAGCGCGCACCAGCACCGGATCGCTCTGGCTCGCCTCGTCGATGTGCTGGGGTCCGCGCACCAAGTCGTCCCAGCGCACCTCCTCCGACATCAGCTTGAAACGCCAGTGCGGGCGGCGACCCTCGCTTTCCAACCTGAGGCGGTCGGCATCGGATAGTTTGAGGGCAGCGCGGTCGTAGACCGGCGGCCGTCCCTGGGCCAGCAGGCGCTTGCGCCTGAACTCCAGTTCCTCAGGCGTCTCGTAGCAGGGATAGAGACGGTCTGATGCAATCAGCCGGTCACGCGCGGCATCGTAGTGCGCCAACCGGTCGGACTGCTTCTCCTTGCGCGCCCAGTCGAGGCCGAGCCACACCAGGTCACGCTCGATTGCCGCCTCGTATTCCGGCTTGCTGCGCAGCCGGTCGGTGTCATCGAGACGCAGGATGAACGTGCCACCGTGACGCCTGGCGAACAGCCAGTTGAACAGCGCCGCGCGGATATTGCCGACGTGCAGCAGCCCGGTCGGGCTCGGCGCGAAACGGACGATTGGGGCAATCATGCGGCCCGACTTGTGGCGACGGCTCGTTGGCGGGTCAAGACGGCTCCGCTAGGGTGTAGAAAATAAAGAGGAAACGAACGGGATGCTCACCGAAGATATCGAATATCGAGCCGACGGTGTCCGGATGATCGGCCAGTACGTCGTCGACGACACCAAGCCCGGTCGCCAAGCCGGCGTGCTGGTGTGCCACGAGGGCCCGGGCCTTACCGAGCACACCAAGAAGATCGCGGCGCGCCTTGCAGGGCTGGGGTATGCCGCCTTCGCCATGGACTATCACGGCGACGGCAAGCCGCTCGCCAATCCCGCCGACACCATGGCCCGCCTGGCGCCGTGGCGCGCCGACCCGACCGGCATCCGCGCCCGGGCAACCGCTGCGCTCGCCGTGCTCAAGGCCCGCAAGGAAGTCGATCCGGCACGGCTCGCCGCCATCGGCTACTGTTTCGGCGGTACCACGGCGCTCGAACTCGGCCGCAGCGGCGCGGACATCAAGGCGATCGTGGGCTTTCATTCCGGCCTCGCCACCGCCCGTCCGCAGGATGCGGCCAACATCAAGGGCAAGGTACTGGTGTGCATCGGCGCGGACGACCCCATCATCCCGCCCGAGCAGCGCGCCGACTTCGAGAAGGAGATGAAGGCCGCCAACCTCGACTGGCGCCTGCAGCTCTATGGCGGCGCGGGTCACAGCTTCACCAACCCGGCGGCCGACGGCCGCGGCATGAAGGGCTTCTTCTTTCACGAGGCAACCGACCGACGCTCGTGGAATGCCATGATCGAACTGTTCAATGAAACGCTGGGAGAAATCTAACCATGAAGCGTCGCCATCTTCTCGCCGCCAGTCTCGGCACCCTTGCCGCGCCGGCGATCACGCGTGCCCAAGGCAAATATCCCGAGCGCACGATACGCCTTGTCATTCCGTTTCCGCCGGGCGGCCCGACCGACATCATCGGGCGAATGACAGCCGAAAGGCTGACGGCCGCGCTCGGCCAGACCGTCGTCGTCGACAACAAGACCGGCGCCGCCGGCTCAATCGGCGCTGTCGAAGTCAAGAACGCCAAGCCGGACGGCTACACGCTCCTGTTCGCCACGTCGTCCACGCACGCCATCAATCCAACGGCATTCGTTCATCCGGCCTACGACGCGGTCAAGGATTTCACGCCGATCTCCTCGATCTGCGTCAACCCTCTGATTCTCGTGACCCATCCCTCGATGCCGGACTCGGTAAAGGGTCTGGTCGATCTGATGAAGAAGAACCCCGGCAAATATTCTTACGCCTCGTCCGGCAACGGCAGCATCCTTCATCTCGCCACCGAGTACTTCAAGCGCGACGTCGGCGGCATCGATGTCGTCCACGTACCCTATCGCGGCTCGGGCCCGGCGCTGCAGGATCTGCTGGCGGGCAACGTCGCCTGGATGTTCGAGACATTCAGCACGAGCCTGCAGCAGCACCGTGCCGGCAAGCTCCGCATCCTTGGCTACGCCCACGCCAAGCGGGCAGCCATCGCGCCCGAGATCCCGACCATGATCGAGGCCGGCGTGCCGGGCTACGAGGCCTACACGTTCAACCTCATCCTCGGACCTGCCGGTGTGCCCAAGGATATTGTCGACACGATCGACCAGGCGTCGCGCAAGCTCATGGCCGATCCCAGCGTCATCAAGTTCCTGGAGAACATCGCCGCGGTGCCGACGACCGACACTTCGCCGGAACGCACGGCGAAGTTCATCAAGGACGAGATCGCCAAATGGGCGCCGGTGATCCGTGCCGCGGGTGTGAAGATCGAGTAGCCGGCTTCCTCAGCGGTAGCCGGGCGGCGGCGCGACATTGCCCGGCGTGGGCGAAATCGGCGTCTGCTGCGGCATAGTGGCGGGCGTCGGCAAGGTCGAGTTCATGATGCTGCCCGGACCGCCGCCCGCGCCTTCGCTGGGGCTCGCCACGCTGCCCGGCGCTTTCTCCCCGGTCGAGCTGATCCAGTAGCCGGCAACGGCATTGGACTTGTCTCCCGCCGTCTTCGCCTGGACATCGACCATGCCGATCCGCTGGCCGGACTTGTTGACGCGATAGCCCTGGGCATCGAGCAGATAGCCCTCGTTGTCGACGCGTGTGCCGTCCTGCTCGGTCCGGTAGGAGGCCGGCGGAGTCACCTCGGTATACAGGGGCTTCGGCAATGGATCGCAGCCGGCGAGCGCCAGTCCTCCCAGCGTCGCGGCAAACAGTTTTCTCGCGGCCATCGGCTTTCCCCAAATTTCGGCTGCCATCATAGCGGAAACCGTAAGGAACCCGGAAGGGCCGAACGGTCAACAAAAAAGCCCGTCCTTTCGGACGGGCTTTGATGCCGGGCAATGCAGGTTTAGGCCGCGATCTTGGTGAACTTTTCGAGGCGCTCCTGGACCGGGCGAACGACGTCGTCCGCCGTCTTGCGCACGAGCGCGCCGAGGTCCTGTGCCTGGGCGATGCGGGTCTCCAGGCGGCCGCGCCAGTACTTGGCCGAGACGTCGAACGCCTCAAGCGGCGACTTGGCGGCGAGCAAGGCGCTCATCGCGGCGAAACCGGCGTCGGCATCTTCCTTGGCAACCTCGAGCAGCTTGAGGCTGGTCTTGGTGGCACCCTCGCGGGCCTGGCCGAGCTGGCTGTTCAGCTCTTCGGAGGCGTTCTGGGCGGCCTTGCTGATCTGCTCGAAGCCCTCGGTCGCCTTGCGGACGCCGATCTGCGCGAATTCGCGGACGCGCTCGCCGGCGGCCTTGGTGGTTTCCGTAGCGTGCTCGATCACATTGTCGAGCGCAGCGGTGTTGGTGGTGGACATGTTCGTTCCTGCGGTTGTGTTGCGGTCCAAATGATCGAGCGCCAGGGGAACTCCCCGTGCCTCTTGGGCGATATATGGGATCGCTATTGTGCGTTGCAACATAAATTTGTGCAATGCGGGAAGAAATATTGATTATCAAATGATTTCAACATCCTAGATGATCATAGCCGTAGCACGATAGTGCCGGCGCAGCCGTACCGCTTGCCTCGGGTAGGTCAGGCGGAGGACAAATCGACCAACGAAAGAAACACGACCGGGTTCGGGAGAACGCCATGGAGCAGCAGCAGCTGTCGGGCATCGACGCATCGTTTCTCTATCTCGAAACCCCCGAGACGCCCATGCATGTGGCCGGACTCACCTATTTCGAGCTGCCCGAAGGCTTCGAAGGCAGCTTCTACCAGCACTTCCGCAAATTCTTCGAAGGCCGCCTACATACTATCCCGATCTTCTCCAAGCGGCTGACGCCCTCACTCTACGACCTCGACCATCCCGGCTGGGTCGACGAGGACGAACTCGACCTCGACTATCACTTGCGCGAGACGACGCTGCCCGCGCCGGGCTCGGAGGCCCAGCTCGAGGAGGTGATCTCCCGGCTGCACGCCAACACGCTCGATCGCAGCCGGCCGCTTTGGCAGTTCTACATCATCACAGGCCTCGCCAACGGCCAGGGGGTCCTCTACTCCAAGGTCCACCATGCGGCGGTCGACGGCGGCGCCGGCATGGCGATCAACAAGGCGCTTTATGACGTGACCGTGGTGCCGCGCGACGTGGCGCCACCACCTCCCAAGGCAGCCAGGGCCAAGGCAGCGCCCACCGCACCGATCTCGGTCGATCCGGCAAAGGGCCTTGCCGACATCATGGGCAACATGATGCGCCAGCAGCTCAAGATGTGGGAAGCGGCGCCGCAGATCCTGAGTTCGATGACCAACGCCTTTCTCGCCAAGCCCGGCGAGATGCCCGCGGCCTTGGGCACGCTGCAGAGCCTGATCAGTCAACTGCCGACCTTGAATGCACCGCGGACGCCGTTCAACGCCACCATCACCCGCGAGCGCAGCTATGCCGCGCGCACCATCTCGTTGGTCGATGCCAAGGCTGTTGCCAAGGCGAGCGGTGCCAAACTCAACGACGTGGTGCTCGCGATCTGCGGCGGCGCGCTGCGCCGCTATCTCCAGGAAAAAGGTCAGTTGCCGGACAAGCCGCTGATCGCCGGCGTCCCCATCAGCCTGCGCGAGCCCGGCGACACGCGACAGAACAACCAGGTCTCGGGCATGCTCTGCCAGATCGCGACCGACATCGCCGATCCAGCCGAACGCCTGAAAGCGATCCTCAAGTCCTCGTCGGAGGCCAAGCAGATCGCCGGCACCTTCCGCGATGCCGTTCCACAGGACTTCGCCTTCGTTGGCGCTCCGATCCTGCTGCAGCTCATGATGCTCGTATATGGTCGCAGCGGCCTCGCCGATAAAATTCCGATGCCGATGAACGTCACCATTTCCAACGTGCCGGGCCCGCCGATGCCGCTCTACTGCGCCGGTGCCAAGGTGACGGCGCTGCATCCGGTCTCGATCCCGGCCCACGGCGCCGCTCTTAACATTACCGTCCAAAGCTATATGGATGCGCTCAACTTCGGCCTCACCGCCGACCGTCGCGCGGTGCCGGACGTCGATCGGCTGGGCGACTACCTGGTCGAGGCGGCAACTGAACTGACGAAGGCTGTCGCAACCCCTTGATGCTCTTCCGCGTTGTTGCCATCTGTGACACGCTGGCCACAACAACAAGGAGGCCATATGACGGCTACCGTTGAAGCGTTGCGCCCCCCCTCGCGAACGCTCCTGTTTCTCGAAGGTCGCGCCGTGCAGGAACTTGGCGCGTTCTGGATGCTCCGGCCCTGGCTGGCCGCCGCGCCGCGCGGCGACGGCCATCCGGTCCTGGTGCTGCCGGGCCTTCTGGCGAGCGACCTGTCGACGCAACCCCTCCGAAGTTTTCTGAAGTCGCACGGCTACGCCGTGCATGGGTGGAACCAGGGCCGCAACCTCGGCCTGCGGTCCGGCGTCGAGCGCAGCATGCTGGAGCGTGTCGAAGAGCTTTACGACCGCCACGGCGGCCGCAGGATCAGCCTGGTCGGCTGGAGCCTGGGCGGCATCTACGCCCGGCAGATCGCCAAGCGTGTGCCCGACAAGGTGCGGATGGTGATCAGCCTGGGCAGCCCCTTCACCGGCAGTCCCAAGGCGACCAACGCCTGGCGGGTCTATGAATTCGCATCGGGCCAGCGCGTCGACGACAGCGACAACCACATTGCCGGCCCTCTGTCCGATCCGCCTCCGGTGCCGACCACGTCGATCTTCAGCCGCTCCGACGGCATCTGTGCGTGGCAGACCTGCCTCAACGAAGAGGGCGACCAGGTCGAGAACATCGAGGTCTATGGCAGCCACTGCGGACTCGGCCACCATCCGGCGGCGGTCTATGCCGTCGCCGACCGCCTGGCCCAACCCGAAGGCCAGTGGAAGAAGTTCGACCGGTCGGGCTGGAAGAGCGTGATCTTTCCCGACTGGCGGAGAGCCTAGGGCAGGACGACTCCAGGTTGATGTAACTCCGTGTCAAAGTCCTCCTCCAAGTCCTCGGTACCAATTTCGACTCTCCGCACGCCGGAAAGCCAGTAACGGCGGGCTTTTCGCCCGATAATTGCGCACACCTGAATGTAACGCGTGTTGTCCGCGACCCTGTGCGGGATTCCGGGAT
>JAUXST010000149.1 GCA_030679805.1 Reyranella sp.
AAGTGAAGCGTGGTGCGCCGCGCACCGGATCGAGGCCGATCATGGCGAACAGCAGGCCGATCACCGTCATGAGCAGCGCCGCCAGCATGTTCTTGCCGGCCAGCCCGACGACGAGACAGAGGCCCGCCACCATCAGGGCGAAGAATTCGACCGGCCCGAATTTCAACGCCAGCGTGGCGAGCGGGGTGGCGACCAGGACCAGCGCCACGGTGGCGAGCGTGCCGCCGACGAACGAGCCGATGGCGGCGATGGCGAGCGCCGAGCCTGCGCGGCCCTGCAGTGCCATCTGGTAGCCGTCGATGCAGGTCACGACCGACGCCGCCTCGCCGGGCACGTTGATCAGCACCGAGGTGATGGTGCCGCCGTACATCGCGCCATAGTAGATGGCGCTCAGCATGATGATGGCGCCCGTGGGATCGAGGCTGAAGGTCAGCGGAATCAAGATCGCCGTGCCCGCCGCTGGCCCCAGCCCCGGCAGCACACCGATCAGGGTGCCGAGCACGCATCCTGCCAGCGCGAACAGCAGGTACTTGACCGTGAGCGCGGCGGCGAAGCCCGCGAGCAGATGGTGAAGGGCGTCCATGACCTAGCTCCAGATCCGGCCATCCGGCAGGAGCACGTCCAGCCAAGTGGTGAAGACGTAATGCACGCCGAGGCTGCCGAACGCGGCGAACACGGCGATCAACCACCAGCGCCGCTCGCCGAGTGCGATCACCAGGGCGGCGTTGAAGACGAACATGGCGAGGCGGAAGCCCACGATCTCCATCGCGGCCGCCGCCGCCGCCAGCAGGAGGACGATGGCGAGCCAGCGCTTGGCGCCAGGCCCGTATGGCAGGATGCGAACCTCGGCATCGGCCGGATCGACCGGCTCGCGAAACGTCGTGAAGAGGAGTGCAACTGCGAGCACCGCTCCGATCAGCGCCAGCCAGAACGGAAAGAAGCCCGGGCCGGGGCCCAGGCGATCCGTCAACGACAGCAGCAAAGCCTGCCAGAGTGCGAACAGGCAGAACGCCAGCATCACACCCGTCGCGATCAACCGACCCTGGCGCATGCCTGGCGGCCCTCCCGTTTCTTTTCTTGTTCTGCTTGGAGCATAGCTGCAAACAGGACGGGCGCAAATCGAGAGAATTCCTGGAGGAAACGCATGAACAGGCTGGACGGCAAGATCGCTTTTCTCTCGGGCGCCGCGCGCGGCATCGGCGGTGAAACGGCCAAGCTGATGGCGAGCGTCGGCGCCAAGGTGGCGATCGGCGACGTGCTGGAAGAGCGCGGCCGCCAGACCGTGCGCGAGATCGAGGCGGCCGGCGGACAGGCACTGTTCGTGCCGCTCGATGTCACCACGGAAGCAAGCTGGGCCACGGCGATGGACGCAACGGTCAAGAAGTTCGGCGGCCTCGACATCCTGGTGAACAACGCCGGCATCTTCGTCGGCAAGGGCGTCGAGGATGCTTCTATGGACGATTGGCACCGGCTGGTCGCCGTCAACCTGACCGGCGTGGTCCTGGGCACGCGCGCCGCGCTGCCGCATCTCAAGACGAGCGCCAAGCAGAGCCCTCATGGTTCGGCGATCGTCAATCTGGCTTCCATCGCGGGTCTGGTGGGTTCGCAGCTCGATCCGCTCTATTCGCTGACCAAGGGCGGTGTGACGCTCTTCACCAAGTCGACGGCCCTGGAGTTCGGCCGCAAGGGCTACAAAATCCGCGTCAACTCGATCCATCCCGGCCTGATCGAGACCGACATGGGCCAACAGACCTTCGTCATGCGCGCCAGGCAGGTCGGCACCAATGACACGGAGAAGGCGCGCGAGGCGACGCTTGCCCTGCATCCGATCGGTCGGCTGGGTACGGCGAACGACATCGCCAAGGGCATCGTCTTTCTGGCCTCGGATGACGCGAGCTTCATGACGGGCGCAGGCCTCGTCGTGGATGGTGGCTGGACCGCTCACTAGAGCCCGTTCCAGAAGCCGCTCTCGTCAGAAGATGCCGGCGGCGAGGCCCGCGGCCATGGCCGCGCCCAGCTCCTCGCATTGGTCGACGAAGGCGGGCTGCCAGGCGCCCTTGCAGATCAACGGCTCCTGCACGGCGCGCCAACGCAGGCCGGTCGTGATCGTCTCCACGCCGCGGCGCGTGCCCGTGCCGTCGCTGCCGGCGCGGATGTAGAGCGCATAGGGCAGGCCCTGGGTCTTCTCCAGACAGGGGTTGTAGCTGCGATCGAAGAAGTCTTTTAGGGCGCCACTCATGTAGCCCAGGTTCTCGGTCGTCCCCAGGATGATGGCCTGCGCCCCCAGCACGTCCTGCGGGCCGGCCTGCAGCGGCGCCACGACCTTTATGTCCAGGCCCGTTTCGCTCCGCGCGCCCCGTTCGACGGCAGTGCGCAGCAGGAGGGTGTTCTCCGAGGGGGCGTGGGCCACAATCAGCAGGCGTTTCGACATCGCCTGATTTTAACCCGATACTCCGTTCCATGCTCAAAAAACTCCTGATCGCCAATCGCGGCGAAATCGCCATCCGCATCGCCCAGGCAGCCGCCGAACTCGGCATCGCCACGGTCGGTATCCACTCCGAGGACGACGCAACATCGCTGCACATCAGGCGGGTCGACGAGGCCAGGGCGTTGAAAGGAAAGGGCGCGGCGGCCTATCTCGACATCGGCGGCGTGATCGCCGTGGCAAAGGCGGCGGGCTGCGATTCGGTTCATCCCGGCTACGGCTTCCTGTCCGAGAATGCGGTCTTCGCCCGCGCCTGTGCCGAAGCGGGGTTGATCTTCGTGGGGCCGACTCCCGAGCAGCTCGATCTGTTCGGCGACAAGGCGCAGGCCCGGGCTCATGCCGCGGAGACCGGCGCGCCGCTGCTGCCCGGCACCGACGGCGGGGCCGACCTCGCCGGCGTGAAGGCCTTCTTCGCCCAGCATGCCGGCACGGGGATCATGATCAAGGCGATTGCCGGCGGCGGCGGGCGCGGCATGCGGGCGGTCCGCAAGGACGTGGAAATCGCCGAGGCTTTCGAGCGCTGCGCCGCGGAGGCCAAGGCCGCCTTCGGCAACGGCGCGCTTTATGCCGAAAGGCTGATCGACCGCGCGCGCCATATCGAGGTGCAGATCGTGGGCGACGGCAAGGGCGGGATCGTGGCCTTCGGCGAGCGCGACTGCACGATCCAGCGACGCAACCAGAAGATCGTCGAGATGGCGCCGAGTCCAGGCCTCTCCGCCGGCCTGCGCCAGAAGATCATCTCGGCGGCTGTCGGCATGGCGAAGGCGGTGAAGTATCGCAGCCTCGGCACTTTCGAATTCCTGGTCGACGCGGCCAGCAAGCAACCGTTCTTCTGCTTCATCGAAGCCAATCCCAGGCTGCAGGTCGAGCACACCGTCACGGAAGAGGTCTACGGCGTCGACCTGGTGAAGGCGCAGCTCCGTCTTGCCGCGGGTGCCAGCTTGGCCGAGGTCGGTGTCGTTGGTGCGAGTTCGCGTGGCTACGCCATCCAGCTTCGCGTCAACATGGAGACCATGACGGCCGACGGCTCGGCGAAGCCGGGCGGCGGCACGCTCTCGGCCTTTGAGCCGCCGGCTGGCCGCGGGGTGCGCGTCGATACCTACGGCTATGCCGGCTATCGCACTAATCCCAATTTCGACTCCCTGCTTGCCAAGGTGATCGTTCATGCAGCCTCGTTCGAGGAGGCGCTGGCCTGTGCCGAGCGGGCGCTGGCAGCGTTTCGGCTGGAGGGCGCACCGTCCAATATCGCCTTCCTGCGGGCGCTGTTGGCCCATCGCGACTTCCGTGACGACAAGGTCTACACGCGCTTCATCGACGATCACGCGACCGAGCTCCTGGCCTCCGCCGCCAAGCTGAAGACTGGCCTCTTCTTCGAGGCCGCGGTGCCGGCTCCGGCTGCCGGTATCCGTCAGGCAGGTGCCCGGGTCGATGCCGTCGACCCCTTGGCGGTGCTGGCCTTCGGCAAGGCCAAGGCCGAGGTTGCCGTGCCGTCGGCGGCGAGCGAGGCGCCTGAAGGCACGGTGCCGGTCCCGGCACCGATGCAAGGCACCATCGTCAGCATCGCGGTGGCGGAGGGTGACGCCGTCGCGGCGGGCCAGGCGCTGCTGGTGATGGATGCC
>JAUXST010000151.1 GCA_030679805.1 Reyranella sp.
ACGTTGGATTTCGGCACGTCCATGTGGTCGGGCCAATCGGTGACCCATGAAATTTCCGCACGCCTGCCGGTATCGCTGCAGATCGCGCTGATGGCGACGGCGATCGCCATCCTGATCGCCATTCCGCTGGGCACCATCTCCGCTCTCAAGGAGAACACCTGGCTCGATCACATCGTGCGCATGGTGGCGATCGCCGGCATCGCGACACCGTCGTTCTGGCTCGGCATCATGTCGCTGGTTCTGGTGCTCGACATCACCTACCTCGCCACCGGCAAGGCGTGGATGCCGCCCATCGACTACGTGCCGTTCTGGCAGGATCCGATACGCAACCTGTCGATCGTGATGTTGCCGGCGATAACCGTCGGCTACCGCTATTCGGCAGTGACCATGCGCATGACGCGCTCCGCCATGCTCGAGGTGCTGCGCGAGGACTATATCCGGACCGCCCGGTCGAAGGGCCTGCTCGAGCAGATCATCGTCAACCGGCATGCGCTCAAGAACGCGCTGCTGCCGGTGGTGACCCTGATCGGCATCGAGTTTGCCTTCCTGATCGGCGGCCTCGTCGTGACCGAGCAGGTGTTCAACCTGAACGGCATCGGCCGGCTGTTCGTGCTCGCGGTTCAGAACCAGGACAACACCCTCACGCAGGCTCTGGTGATGCTGGTCGTCGTCATCTTCGTTCTCACCAATCTCGCCGTCGACCTGCTCTACGCCTGGCTCGACCCGCGCATCCGCTTCTCGTGAAAGGCTTGCCGGAATGACGATCGTCGCCCCCAACCGCGCCGCAGTGGCCGGGCTGGTCGAGGAGCTGCCCGAGCGCAAGCGCTCGCTGCTGGACGTTGCGCTCAACTTCTGCCGTCGCCAGCCGCTTGGCACCTTCGGTCTCGCCATCGTGGTGATCATGTTCTTGGCTGGCATCTCGGCCGGCTGGATCTCGCCCTACGATCCCGAGGAGAACGACTTCAACGCGATGATGGAGGCGCCGAGCTGGGCACATGTTCTGGGAACCGACCAGCTCGGTCGCGACATCTTCTCGCGGCTGGTTTACGGCGCCCGCACGGCGCTGATCGTGGGCTTCAGCGCCGCCTTCGTGGGCGGTGCCATCGGGCTGGTCCTGGGCGTCTCCAGCGCCTATTTCGGCGGCTGGTTCGATCTCGGCTTCCAGCGCGTGCTCGACGTGCTGATGGCCTTCCCGCTGATCATTCTGGCCCTCGCCGTGGTCGCGGTGTTCGGAACCGGTGTCTTCAATGTCATCCTCGCCATCACTATTCCGCTCATCCCGCGGTGCGGGCGCGTGGTGAGGGCGAGCGCGCTGGCGGTTCGCGAGATCCCCTATGTCGACGCGGCGCGTGCGCTGGGCTTCGGCCATGCCCGCATCGTGCTCCGCCACATGGTGCCCAACGTGATGGCGCCGTTCCTGATCATGCTGTCGGCCTTCGTCGGCCAGGCCATCCTGGCCGAGGCGTCGCTCTCCTACCTTGGCCTCGGCGTGCAGGAGCCGGTGCCGGCCTGGGGCCTGATGTTGCAGGGCGGCGCCGAGGAATATGCGACGACGGCGCCCTGGATCGCCGTCTTTCCCGGCCTCGCCATCATGCTGACGGTGCTCGGCATCAGCCTGTTCGGCGACGCGCTCCGCGACGCCATCGACCCCAAGCTGCGCGACCGGTGATCGGTTAGCTCTTCTCATCGCTGGGCGCGCGCCCCCAGCGGAATCGGAATACCCTCTAACCCAACGCCTCGCTCAGGCCGCCCAGCGCATTGAGGGCGGGGGCGAAGCCGCTGAGCGGCGCGGTCTGGATCACCGCTTCGATCACCTCGGTGCGGCTCAATCCCATGTTGAGCGCCGACTGGCCGAACTTTTTCACCTGGCCGTCGAGTTTCAGCGCCGTGAACGCCGCCACCGCGACCAGCGCTCGGCGCCTCAAGTCGAGGCCGGGCCGGAACCAGATCTCGCCGTAGCCGTACTGGATCGCAAGCGGATAGAGCGCGCCCGTCACGTCATTGCCGGGGGCGGCGTAGCCTTCGGACGCCCGCGCACCATGAAGCTGCTGCATCAGCTCGCGGCCGCGCGCGCTCAAGGCTTCCAGCGAGTCCTCGCGCGCCGTCTCCTCCGGCATCGCGACGCCGCGCGCGCTGAAAACCTTGCCGGCCGCTTCGACCGCCTCTTCCGAGGCCGCGAAGCCGGCATAGATGCCTATCTGGATCAGGATTTCCACGATCGCCCGCGCCGACAGGCCGAGGTCGAGCGCCGCTGCGACATGGCGGCCGAGCTTGGGCAGGCGCTGGACGGCGCCCAGCGCCGCCAGCGCGCACACCATGCGGTCGTCGAGCGCCAGGCCCGGCCGGCTCCAGATCGCGCCATAGCTCGCCTCGGTGTTCAGCGTCCGCATGATCGCCGGCGCTCCGTCGTCGCCGCCGAACAGTTTATTGCGCATCGCTTCGCCCTGCGCCCGCAGCGAGGCTCGATCGGTCATGGCAACTCCCCCATTGGTCCTGTCGACAGGGTTGCATGGCGCAAACGTCTGCGGACAGTCGCAATCCGGCTTGACGAATGCATAACCCTCTGGTTATACGAAAACCAATAGCCAGCGGGTTATCGATCAATAATGCCGAATGCTCACGAAGTGCTCTTCAGAACGCTCGCCGATCCGACCCGGCGGGCCCTTTTCGAACGGCTGTGCCGTGACGGAGAGCAGACGGTGGGAGCCCTGACGGCTGGGGCCAAGGTCTCGCAACCGGCCGTCTCGAAGCATCTCGGCGTCCTGAAGCAGGCCGGCCTGGTGCGCGACCGCCACGAAGGCCGCCAGACGCACTACAGCGCGCAGCTCGGCGCCCTGGCTCCGCTGATCGACTGGACAAGCCAGATGACCGGCTTCTGGCAGAACCGGTTCGACCACCTCGAAGATCTCCTCAAAAGGATGGACCAATGAGCGATACTGCAATCGAAACACTCGCTGTCGTCGTCGAACGGGAGATATCTTACCCCCCGGAGAAGATCTGGCGCGCTCTCACCCAACCGCACCTGATCGAGGAGTGGCTGATGAAGAACGATTTCAAGCCCGTCGTCGGCCACGGTTTCAATTTTCGCGCCGACTGGGGCACCGTCGACTGCCAGGTCCGGGCCGTCGAGCCGAACAAGACTCTGTCGTACACGTGGGCGGCCCATGGTCTCGAGAGTGTCGTCACCTGGACCCTCACCCCCTCGAGCACGGGAACCCACCTGCGCATGGAGCAGACGGGCTTCCGGCTGGATCAGCAGCAGGCCTACCAGGGCGCCAAGTACGGCTGGCCGAAGTTCTTTGCGGCTCTGGAGCAGGCCTTGGCGCGGACAGATTGAAGGCAGCAATGTGAAGCGCGCCGAGGAAGGAACCAGGGCGAAGCCGAAGGCCAAGCCGATCAAGGTGCGAAAAGGCGAGAAGGTCGCCGTCGTCCTTCTCCCGGGCGGCAACCCGCAAATCGCGAAGGCAGACGGCGACACCCCGGTCCAAGCGTACATCATCGCGATGCCGGGCTGGAAGCGCCCCCTCGGGAAGCGCCTCGACGCGCTCATCGAGCGGAACGTGCCCGACGTACGCAAGGCCGTGAAGTGGAACTCGCCATTGTACGGTATCGAAGGCCAAGGCTGGTTCCTGGGGTTCCACGTCTTCGCCCACTACGTCAAAGTAACCTTCTTCCGCGGCACGTTGCTGCGACCGGTCCCGCCCGGCGCCAGCAAGCACAAGGACGTGCGCTACGTCGACATCCGCGAAGGCGACCAACTCGACGAGGCGCAGATGGCGAGCTGGGTGAAGCAGGCCGCCGCGCTGCCCGGCTTTCTCGGGCCGAATGAGGAGCAAACAAAATGAAAAAGAGCGCAACGACCAAGGATGAATCCCCTTCTCGGCTGATCGACGCGATGATCAAGGAACTGGACGACTGGCGGGGCAAGACCTTCGCCGGCATCCGCAAGAGCATCCTCGAAGCCGACCGGGAGATCGTCGAGGAATGGAAGTGGATGGGAAGCCCGGTGTGGTCCCGCGACGGCATGATCGCGGTCGCCAACGCCCACAAGAAGTGGGTGAAGCTCACTTTCGCCTACGGGGCGAGCCTCCCGGATCCCGACAAGCTCTTCAATGCCGGCCTCGAAGGCAACATGAGACGCGCGATCGATTTTTT
>JAUXST010000160.1 GCA_030679805.1 Reyranella sp.
TCGTTGCTCATTCTCAGTCCGCCTTCAGATAGCTGTCCTTGAGCGCGATCTTGCCGTCCTTCACCTCATAGAGGTCGATGCCGTAGCGGTCGAAGGCGCGGCCGGCATGGTCGATCCCGGTGACGCGGAAGGTGCCGAACAGTTTGTCGCCGGCGCGGTGGATGCGCGCCTCGGAGTAGCGCGCCTCGCGATGCGCCCTGGACTTGTCGGCGCAGTAGGCGCGCAGATCGTCCTTGCCCTTGAGCACACGGCCGGCCGGCGCGCCGCCAGCGTTCAGGCGCAATTCGAAATCGTCGGTGACGCAAGCCGCGATCTCCTCGACATCGGCCTTGTTGAAGGCCTTGCCGAAGCGGCGGAACAGGTCGTCGATGGCATCAGGCATGGTGTCCTCCCGGGTTGCCGGCAGTAGACCATATTTCCCGCTCATATCTCCCCCTCATATCTCCCAGGGAGGCGGCGTGAATTTCTCGATGAGGAAATTCACGAAGGCCGGGACCTTGGGCGCGAGATGCCGGCGGTGCGGGTAGACGGCATGGATGGCGACCGGATCGTCGGCCGAGAAGTCGCCCAGCAGCGGCACCAGCGCGCCGTCTCGGATGGCCTGCGCCATGGTGAGCCGCGTCAGGCGCACGATGCCGATGCCTTGCAGGGCAAGCTGCATCTGCATCTCGCCCTCGCTGATGGCGACCCGACCGGCGACCTCGATTTCGCGCACCTCTCCGTCGATCCGGAATTGCCAGCGATTGAGGTAGGCGCGTTCGCGCGAGATGATGCAGTTGTGCCGCGCCAGATCCTCGGGCCGGCGTGGCGTGCCGTGGCGTGCGAGGTAGGAAGGTGCCGCACAGATCAGGCGTTTGTCCTCGCCGATCTTGCGCGCCATGAAGCTGGTGTCGGCCAACCGTCCGATGCGGATGGCAATGTCGACGCCCTCCTCGACCATGTCGACCACGCGGTCGGTCGGCAGCAGCTCGAGCTGCACCGCCGGGTGGCGCGCCATGAATTCCAGGATCACCGGCGCGAGCTGGTGGGTCGCGAAGGCGAGCGACGTGGTGATCCGGAGCAGGCCGTGCGGCGTGTCGCGCTGGCCCGAGATCTGATCCTCGATCGTCTCGATGTCGCTCACGATGCGCCGCGCGGCCGCGTAGAACGCCTCGCCGTCTGCGGTGAGGTGCAGCGCCCGGGTGGTGCGCTGTAGCAGGCGGACGCCCAGTCGTGTTTCCAGCCGGGTGATCAGCTTGCTGACGGCCGAGGGCGAGAGCCCGAGCACACCTGAAGCGGCGGAAAAGCCCTTGGCTTCGACGACCCGTACGAAGGCCGCCATTTCACTGGCATGATCGATCAT
>JAUXST010000163.1 GCA_030679805.1 Reyranella sp.
CGGCACCGAGATCGTGCACTCGGCCGATTCGTCGATCGTGGCGCTCCTCGGCGCCTCGCCCGGCGCCTCGACGGCGGTATGGATCATGGTCCACATGCTTGAGAACTGCTTCCACGAACAGCTCGTCGGCCACTGGGTACCCAAGCTGAAGGAGATGATCCCCTCCTACGGCCATGACCTCAAGACCGACGCCGCGCTCACCGAGCGGGTCCGCAGGGAGACGGCGGAAGTTCTGGGACTGCACACGGTTTGAGTGCCGTCCGGTTCATGACCGAGCGGCGCTGGCTCGTCGAAAGCTAGCGCCCTACTCACCCTGCTACTATTCAGTCGCGACGTAGGGCCGGACCATCTTCTTCGGATCGACGACCTTGTCGAACTCCGCCTCGGTCACGAAGCCCAGTTTGAGCGCCGCCGCCTTCAGGGTCAGGTCGTTGTCCATCGCGTAGTGGGCGATCTTGGAAGCCTTGTCGTAGCCGATCACCGGCGCCAGCGCCGTCACCAGCATCAGGGAGCGATCGACGTACTCCTTGATCTTCTTCAGGTTGGGCTTGGTGCCCTCGACCAGGAACTTGCGGAAGTTGGTGCAGCCGTCGGTCATCAAGGTGATCGAGTGCGTAATGTTGTAGATCATCAGCGGCTTGTAGACGTTCATCTCGAGATAGCCGCCGGCACCGCCCATGCCCACGGCTACGTCGTTGGCCATCACCTGCACCGCCAGCATGGTGAGCGCCTCGCACTGAGTCGGATTGACCTTGCCCGGCATGATCGAGGAGCCCGGCTCGTTCTCGGGGATCTCGAGTTCGGCGAAGCCAGCACGCGGGCCGCACGACATCAGGCGGATGTCGTTGGCGATTTTATAGAGTGAAACAGCGAGTGTCCGGAGCGTGCCCGAGAGCTGGACCAGCGCGTCGTGCGAGCCCTGCACGGTGAACTTGTTGGGGGCCGACACGAAGGGCAGCTTGGTGAGCTTGGCGATCTCGGCGGCCGCCGCTTCGGCGAAGCCCGGCGCTGCATTGATCCCGGTGCCGACGGCGGTGCCGCCGAGTGCCAGGCGATAGACACCCTTCAGGCAGTCCTGCAGGCGTTCGAGATCGTCGGCCAGCATGCCGGCATAGCCCGACCATTCCTGGCCGAGCGTGATCGGCGTCGCATCCTGCATGTGGGTGCGGCCGATCTTGACGATGTCGTCCCATTCCTTGGCCTTGGCGTCGATCGAATCGTGCAGTGCCTTGACCGCCGGCACCAGCCGCCCGGTCACGTTGACCGCCGCGGCGATGTACATCACCGACGGGAAGGTGTCGTTGGACGACTGGGACATGTTGACGTGGTCGTTGGGATGGACCGGCGCCTTGCTGCCGAGCGGCGTTCCGGCGATCTGGCAACAGCGGTTCGAGATGACTTCGTTCACGTTCATGTTGAACTGGGTGCCGCTGCCGGTCATCCAGACGTGCAGCGGGAACATGTCGTGGTGCTGGCCGGCCAGGATCTCGTCGCACACCTGCACGATCAGTCTGTGCGCCGTGTCGTCGAGCCGCTTGCCGTCGTGGTTGGCGTTGGCCGCCGCCTTCTTCAGCGTGGCGTAGCCGGTGACCATCTCGCGCGGGATCAGGTCGCGGCCGATGCTGAAATGCTCGAGCGAGCGCTGGGTCTGGGCGCCCCACAGTTTGTCGGCCGGGACGCTTACTTCGCCGAGACTGTCAGTTTCCTTGCGAACGTCTGCCACGCGACACCTCTTCTGTTACAGGGGCACAGTAGCACGCTACTAATCGTCCGCGCGCTTGCTGCGCAGAGACTTGACCGCGCCGTGATGCTTCTTGTCGTCGACGCGGCGGCGCTTGGCGGCCTTGCTGACCCGCGTCTTCTTGCGTGGCACGGGCGGCCGGGCGGCTTCCCGGACCAGGGCGACCAGGCGGTCCAGAGCCTCCTCGCGGTTGCGCTTCTGGCTGCGCTGACCCTGGGCCATCAGCACCAGGATGCCGTCGCGCGTAAGCCGCCGCCCCGCGAGGCGTTCCAGCCTGACGCGCACGTCGTCCGTCAGCGACGGCGAATGGCGCACGTCGAAGCGCAGCTGGACCGCGGTCGAGGTCGTGTTGACGTGCTGACCGCCGGGTCCGGTCGCGCGCACGAAGCTTTCCTCGATCTCGGCCGGGTCGAGCGTCAGCGCTCCCGTGACCCAGATCGGCGCGGCTTTGGCCGCGGCCACTACTTGCGCCCGCGGGTTTCCTGGTAGCGCATCTCGATGCGGTCCCAGATCTGGGCTTCCAGGGACACGCCGTCGAAGCGGTTGATCTGCTGCAGGCCCGTCGGCGAGGTGACGTTGATCTCGGTGAGATAGTCTCCGATCACGTCGATGCCGACGAAGATCAGCCCGAGCCGGGCGAGTTCGGGACCGATGATCTCGCAGAGTTCGATGTCGCGCTTGGTGAGGGATGCCTTAACGGCGACGCCGCCGACATGCATGTTGGAGCGCGCCTCGCCCGCAGCCGGCACGCGGTCGATGGCGCCCACCGCCTTGCCGTCGATCAGGATGATGCGCTTGTCGCCCTTGCGCACCTCGGGGAGATAGCGCTGGGCAATCAGCGGTTCGCGGCTGCGCTGCGAAAACATCTCCAGCAGGGAGGCGAAGTTCTCGTCGTCAGGCCGCACGCGGAACACGCCGGCGCCGCCGTTGCCGAACAGCGGCTTCAGGATGATGTCCTTGTGCTCGTCGCGGAATTCCCGCAGCGCGCGGGCGTCGGCCGTGATCAGCGTCGGCGGCATCACATTGTCGAAATGCGTGACGAACAGCTTCTCCGGCGCGTTGCGCACGCTGGCCGGATCGTTGACCACCAGCGTCTTCGGGTGGATATGCTCGAGGACATGCGTCGTGGTGATGTAGGACATGTCGAACGGCGGATCCTGGCGCAGCAGCACGACATCGACCTTGGACAGGTCGAGCATCTCCGCCGCCCCCAGGGTGAAGTGATTGCCCTTCTCGCGCCGGAGCTTCATCGGCTGGGCCCGCGCCAGAACCTTGCGGTCGCGGAAGATCAGGTCGGCCGGTGTGTAATGCCACAACGCATAGCCGCGTCGTTCGGCCTCGAGCCCGAGGACGAACGTCGAGTCGCCGTCGATGTCGATGGTCGACACATGGTCCATCTGGATGGCGACGCTGAGCTTCATGGAGAATGATTCCTCTTTTAACTTGTCGTCAGTTAAGCCCGCGGCGCAGTTCCTGCAACAGGGCGGTGGCACGCTGGCGCAGTTCGGGATCGCCCCGGCCGCCGTCGAGCTCGAGAAACCGCTGGAAGGCGGCAATCGCGGCCCGGCGCTTGTCGAGCCGCGTATTGAGTTGCCCCGCCTCGAACAGCAGCTCCGGCCGGTCGGGCGCGATCGCCAGCATGCGGTCGAGCGATTGCGCCGCACCGCTCCATTCCTCGCGCTTGACGAGCCGGAGGCGGACGTTGTTCTCGAGCCGCAGCAGGACCTCGCGATCGGACACCGGATCGAAATGCGCGGGACGGAGCTCGGCCGCGGGCCCCAGGACCTGGCGCAGAAGATCGCGCAGGTCGGCGGCGTCGCGCACGCAGCCGTCGTGAAAGGGATCGATGACATGCCGGGCGCCGTCGATCTCGACGCGCAGCAGGAAGTGACCGGGAAACGCCAGACCTTCAGCGTTCCAGCCCTGCGCCCGGGCGACATGGAGATAGAGGATCGAGAGCGCCACCGGCAGGCCTTGGCGGCGCTCGATCACCCGCGCCAGGTCGGCGTTCTGCAGATCGTCGTAGGTCTCGCTGTCGCCGCGGTAGGCGTAGGACTGGGCGAGCACCTCGGCCAGCGATTCAGGCGTGGCACCGCGCCGACGGACCAGATCGGCCAGGTCGGCGGACATCGCCGCCACATGCAGGCGATAAGGCGCCAGATCGACCGTATCGTCGTGGCGCAGCGCGCTCAGCGCCAGGGCCGCTTCCAGAAGATCGAGGCGCTCGCCGTCGCCGGCGCACAGATCGCGCAGACGGGCGAGCCGCTTGCTGGATTCCAACTCGACGCTCGACACGATGGCTACTCCGGGGCCCGCCAGACATCGGCCAGGTGCGTTGGCCATACTTGTCGCCAAAAAGAGCCGCTCACCAGAACCGCGTCGAAGCGCACCGAGCAGACGGCATGGCGCGGATGACGCGCCACGAACAGGCTGGCGGCGCGCGATACCCGGCCGAACTGACGGCCGCCCAGGGCGTCGGCCGCCGTGCCGGCATCGGCCCGGGCTTTTACCTCGACGAACGCCAGCAGGTTGCCGCGCCGGGCCACGATGTCGATCTCGCCCAACTTGGTCTTGTAGCGCCGGGCGAGGATCGAATAGCCGGCCAGGCGCAGGCGCCAGACCGCGCGCCATTCGGCGGCATGGCCGAGACGATGCGCCTTCTGCCGGGCCGCGACGGTCACGACGCGCCCTCGCGCTTCAGTTCGAGGGCGCGGGCATAGACGTCGCGACGTTTTAGGCCGAACCGCGCCGCCACCTCGGAGGCGGCATCCTTGATCGACGCGCCCGCCATCGCGGTGCGCAGCGCCGTGTCCAGCACCGCGCCGTCGGGCGCGCCCGCTTCGCCGGGCGGGGCGATCACGATCACGATCTCGCCCTCGAAGTTGAGCCACCGGCAGCCCTGCGGCCGCACGACGCTCCCCTTGTGGGAGTTGAGCGCCGAGACCGGCTTGTGGAAGTAGGTCGGGGCGGCGGGGAGCTTCGTCATGAACTCCTCGGTGCGGCTCGCGTAGTTGAGGTGCACCGCGATGATCTTCGACGGTTCGGACGGCGGCAGGTGGATCGCCTCGTCGACCCCGACCTCGCGACCGTCGCCGGCCACGAGTACGTCGCCGTGGCGCACCACCTGGGTGGCCGAGCCGTCGAGCAGGATGCGGCGGTACTCAGTCACGCGAGAGCGCCAGATCCTTGGGGCGCGGGAATCCGGCCTCGGGGCGCGGGAACCACACGTGCACCTGGCCCGTGCCGATCGAGTTCTCGTAGTCGCTCAACTGCACGCCGGGAAC
>JAUXST010000170.1 GCA_030679805.1 Reyranella sp.
CCGTTGCGCATCGACGCCGGCCTCGCCTTCGGCACCGGCACACACGCCACGACGCGCGGCTGCCTGGAACTGCTGGCGACGCTCGATCCCGCCGAAACACCCAATGCTGTCGATGTCGGCTGCGGCAGCGGCATCCTCGCCATCGCCATGGCCAAGCTGTGGCGGCGTCCTGTGCTCGGCGGCGACAACGATGCCGAGGCGGTGGCCGTCGCGGTGGAAAATGCCGGCCTGAACGGCGTCGGCGATCTCTGCCGCTTCGTCGTCTCTGCCGGCCTGAACGCGCCCGAGCTCACCGCGCGCGCACCCTACGACCTGATCGTGGCCAACATCCTCGCCGGGCCGCTGGTCGATCTCTCCGAGTCATTCGCCTCGGCAGTCAGGCCCGGCGGGCGCGTCCTGCTGAGCGGCCTGCTGGTCGAACAGGCCGCGCTCGTCCTGTCGACCTACGCGCGTCGCGGCCTCGTCTTCGAGCGGCGCCTCGACCTCGAGACCGGCGGCGCCTGGTGGCGCACACTGCTGTTGCGCCGGCAGTCCTGAGGTCGATCGCGATTTCAGCCCTCCGCACGCCGGAGAGCCGTTCTCCTGATCGTGTCACACGCGCACATGTCACACCAAGTTGAGACAAATGTTGTGACACGCACCGGCCCGGAGTCCGGGCCGAGCCCGGAATCACGGGCTTTTTACGACGTGGTTTCTTCTTCAGATGTCACCAGCCCGGTACTGCCTGTGACAGGCAGCGCCATGTGTCCGTTCCGACTCTTATCGGTGCTCGGTGGGGACGGGCTGAAATGCGGACTCGTTACGGCCTGGCGTGACGTACCATCCGTGTGAGCTACACCCGCGCTAATGCGTCTGCCCGCGGCGTGCGCGGGAGGGTCATGCCCGAAGAGTAAAGACTGGGGCGGTCCAACCGCCAGCCTGCCTGAAGCAATATCATTTTCCTGCTGAACCTGCACATCACATCCGCGTGAGCGAATGCTGGCAGTGCATGCACCCGGCGCGCGACGGTTCAAAGTCATTACAGAATAAGGGGTTGAATCCATAAAAGCGAATGACAATCATTCGCATCTAACCTACTTTCCCCTCGAGATTGTTCGAAGGAAAGGAACCCGGATGAGCAACGCAAGTGCCGCGCGGAACACCTTTGCCGCGACAACCGCCGAGCAGCGCAATCGCCTGCGTACCCTGGATCTTCTGCTGTCCCGTCGGTCGACAGGGGCGCTGGCCGAACCCGCGCCGAGTGGAACCGAACTCGACCTGATCCTCGAAGCGGGCCTTCGCGTGCCGGATCACGGCCGGCTCCGGCCCTGGCGCTTCGTGCTGATCCGTGGCGAGGCCCGGACCGCCTTCGGCGAATGCCTGGCGGAGGCCATCAAGGCCCGCGACCGCGCGGCGCCGCCCGCCCTCCTCGACCGCTACCGGGCCTGGGCCGTACGCAATCCCCTGCTGATTGCCGTCGGCACCCGCCTACGGTCCGGCCACCCCGTCCCCGAGATCGAGCAGGTGCTGTCCGCCGGGGCCGCCGCCATGAACATGCTCAATGCAATCCACCTGCTGGGCTACGCCGGCATCTGGGTGACCGGCGCCAATGCCTACGATGCCCGGGTGAACGAAGCTCTCGGCTTCCGCGCGCCCAGCAGGCTCGTCGGCTTTCTCGGCGTCGGCACACCGATCAATGCCCCCGAACCGATGCTGGCATCGCAGCGGCCCGACCAGTCGGCACATGTCTTCGAATGGAGCGCGCCTACCGCGTGAAGGTAACGGCCTCGGCGTTGGTGCGCTGCTCCCAGTGATGGCGTTCCAGCTCCGGGTCGAGATGCTCCTCGGCGGGCACGCCGAGGCAGAGATAGGCGACGAGGCTCCAGCCCTTCGGCACGTCGAGCACGCGCGTCACCGCGACCGGATCCAGGATGGAAACCCAGCCCATGCCAATGCCGTCGGCACGGGCGGCAAGCCACAGGGTCTGGATCGCGGCCACCACCGAGTAATGCAGCGTCTCCGGCATGGTCTGCTGGCCGAGGCCGCTGCCGGTGTGCGTCGTGTCGTCGGAGAACACCGCAAGATGGACCGGTGCTTCCTTGAGCCCGGCGAGCTTCAGGCCCGCATAGATCGCCTGCTTCTCGCCGGCATAGCCGGCAAGCGCCTTCTCGTTGGCCTCGGTGAAACTCGCCACAACCGCCGTTCGCCGCTCTGG
>JAUXST010000515.1 GCA_030679805.1 Reyranella sp.
GGTCGATTCGCGGAAGTACCGGTCGAAGCCCTCGGTCTCGTAGACCAGGTCGCGATAGGCGCGGAAGGCGTGCGCCGACAGCTCCTCCATGACGGCGAGATAATCGGCGGGCGGCGGCGGCCGGTCCGCGTCGAGGAGCGAGGCCTCCAGGGTGGCGGCGGCCAGGGTTTCGAGATTGCGCCGGCCGACCTCGGCGTTGGAATACTTGCCGGCGATCACCTCGCCCTGCTCGGTGATGCGGATCGCGCCCTGCACGGCACCGGGCGGCTGCGCCAGGATCGCCTCGTAGCTCGGGCCCCCGCCGCGTCCGACCGAGCCGCCGCGGCCGTGGAACAGGCGCAAGCCCACCTGATGGCGCCGGAAGGTCTCGATCAGCACCAGCTCGGCCTTGTAGAGCTCCCAGGTCGAGGTGAGGTAGCCGCCGTCCTTGTTGCTGTCGGAGTAGCCCAGCATCACTTCCTGCGTGCCGCCGCGCGAGGCGAGCAAGCGGCGATAGGCCGGCAGGCCGAGGAGGTCGTCCATGATCCGGCCGCAGCGCTGCAGATCGCCGATGGTCTCGAACAGCGGCACGATGTCGAGGTCGAGCCGGCCCTCGCGCGGATGCAGGAGGCCCGCTTCCTTGAGAAGGACGGCCACTTCCAGGATGTCGGAGACGCTGTCGGCCTTGGAGATCACGTAGTTGGGGATGGCGGCGGGGCCGTAGCGTCGATGCGCATCGGCCGTCACACGCAGCATGGCGAGTTCAGCGGCCGTTTCGTCGGCATAGGAGAGATAAGGCGACGCCAGCGGCCGCATGTTGCCCAGTTCGCCGGCCAGCAGTTTTACGCGGCCCGCCTCGACGAGGGCCGCGTAGTCGACGCCGAGCCCGGCCGCTTCGACGAGTTCGGCCATGACCCGCGCATGCACATCGGAGTTCTGCCGCAGGTCGAGCGAGGCGAGGTGAAACCCGAAGACGTCGACGGCGCGGCGCAGCGACCGCAGGCGGCCCCGCGCCAGGCCGGCCGACCCGTTTTCTGTGAGCGACCGGAAGACCGTATCGAGGTCCGCCCGCAGATCGCCCGCCGTTTGATAGGCCGGCGCCGGACCGACCGGCGGGTGTGGCGGCTCGAGTCTGTCGAGCGACCATGCGGTCGCCGCCAGCCGGGCATAGATGCCGACGATGGCGCGCCGGTAGGGCTCGTCCTTGCGCTCCGGTGCGCGATCGGGCGAGCTTTCGACCAGGGCACGCAGTCCCTCGGAGATGTGCACGATGCGGCCATCGAGCGACAGCTCGCCGCCCAGCAGATGCAGCTCCTCGAGATAGAAGCGCAGCGCCCGCTGGCTTTGCATGGCGAGCGTCTGGCTCGACACG
>JAUXST010000176.1 GCA_030679805.1 Reyranella sp.
TTCCCGATTGGTCGGAGCGAGAGGATTCGAACCTCCGGCCCCTAGCTCCCGAAGCTAGTGCTCTACCAGGCTGAGCTACGCTCCGTCAGGTTTACGGACTCCGGCCCGCTCGGGAGGCGCGGTTATAGCCGTGGCCTACCGAGGTCGCAAGTATGGTCGCCAGCAGGGGTGCGGGGGCGGTCCCAGCCCATCAAAACCATGTCTTGTGGCGGGTTGCCCTGCCTGCCGGCCTCGCCTAGGCTCGGAGCCAACAGGGAAGAAAACAGAGTAGCTGTCGTTCGCGCGTACTGAACAAACCGGCCTGCCGCCCGTCCGTTGCGGGGGGTGTGTCGGACAATAATCCGCGACGGAAGTGACACATCATGCCCGAGACGGTGCCCGAAACGGTACTCGAGCTTGACGACCTAACTGTACGATTTCGCCTGAGACGGGGCGATCTCACAGCCGTGGACGGCGTGTCCTTCTCGATCGGCCGCGGCGAGACCTTCGGGCTCGTGGGCGAATCGGGCTCGGGCAAGTCGGTGACGGCGCGGGCGATCATGCGGCTGATCCCCGACCCGCCCGGCGAGATCCAGCGCGGCCGCATCCTGTTCGGCGGCGACAACGTCCTCGACAAGAGCGACGCCGAGATGCGCGCGCTGCGCGGCCGCCACATCGCGATGGTGTTCCAGGAGCCGATGAGCGCCCTCAATCCGGTGTTCACCGTGTGCGAACAGATCTCCGACGCGCTGCGCACGAACCTCGGATTGTCGAAACAGGAGGCGCGCGAGCGCGTCGTCGAGCTGCTGGCCCTGGTCGGCATTCCGTCGCCGCAGAAGCGGCTCGACAGCTACGTCCACGAGTTCTCGGGCGGCATGCGCCAGCGCGTGATGCTGGCGATGGCGCTCAGCTGCAATCCGGGCTTCCTCATTGCCGACGAGCCGACCACCGCGCTCGACGTGACGATCCAGGCCACCATCCTCGAGCTGATCACCAGCATGATCGAGCGGCTCGGCATGTCGTTGCTGTTCATCACCCACAATCTCGGCGTCGTCGCGCATTCCTGTGACAAGATCGGCGTGATGTATGCCTCGCACATGGTCGAGCTGGGTGAGAAGCGCGAGATCTTCGCCAACCCGCAGCATCCCTACACCGTGGGTCTGCTGAATTCGATCCCGCGCCTCGACGCCCAGGCGCGACACCTGACGCCGATCGCCGGATCGGTCTGCAACATGATGGAGCCGCCGTCGGGCTGCAAATTCCATCCCAGATGCGCACATGCGATGGATGTCTGCCGGCGCGAGATTCCCAGGCTCAAGGAAGTGGCACCGGGCCATCTGGCGGCGTGCCATCTGCATGATCGGGGGGCCACCGCATGACGGCGCAGGGTGCCGCCAGCGACGTGCTGCTGGAGGTGAGGGGCCTCACCAAGCATTTCACGCTGCACGGCGACATCTATTCGAAGCTGGCCGGCGAGAAGGCCCAGGTGCTGAAGGCGGTCGACGGGATCGACTTCCACATCCTCCGCGGCGAGACGCTGGGCCTCGTGGGCGAAAGCGGCTGCGGCAAGTCGACGACGGCGCGGCTGGTGACGCGGCTGATCGAGCCGACCGCCGGGGAAGTCAGGCTGAAGGACGAGGACCTGCTGGCGTTTTCGCCCGCGCGCATGAAGGAGACGCGCAAGGACGTCCAGCTGGTGTTCCAGGATCCCTACAGCTCGCTCAATCCGCGCAAGACGATCATGCATATCCTGAGCCGGCCGATGGAGATCCATGGCTTGGCCGGGTCGTGGAGCGAGAAGCGCGGCAAGGTGCTGGACCTGCTGCGCCGCGTCGGCCTCGGCGTCGAGCACATCGATCGCTATCCGCACGAGTTCTCCGGCGGACAGCGGCAGCGGATCGCGATCGCCCGCGCGCTCTCGGTCGACCCCGAGCTGGTGATCGGCGACGAACCGGTCTCGGCGCTCGACGTCTCGATCCAGGCGCAAATCCTGAACCTGTTCCGCGACCTCCAGGACGAGTTCGGGCTGACCTATCTCTTCATCGCCCACGATCTCAGTGTGATCCGCCACATCAGCGATCGGGTCGCGGTGATGTATGTCGGCAAGATCGTGGAGACCGGGCCGGCTGCAGCTCTGTTCGAGGATCCCCTCCATCCCTACACCAAGGCGCTGCTGGCGGCCGTTCCCGAGGCCGATCCCAACAAGCCGCCGCCGCGGCTGACGTTGCAGGGCGAGGTGTCGACACCGATCGATCCGCCACCAGGCTGCCGGCTGTGCGGGCGCTGCCCGCAGCAGACCGCGATCTGCGCCGAGGTTGCGCCGCCACTGGTCGATGTCGGTGGCGACCGACAGGTCGCCTGCCATAACCTCTGAGCGACGTTCGACCGCGGGCCTATCGCTCCGCCAGCCGCGGGTCGAGAATGTCGCGCAGACCGTCGCCGAACAGGTTGAAGGCGAGCACCGTGTAGCAGATGGCGAGCCCCGGGAATGCCGCGATCAGCGGATGCGTTTCCATATAGTCGCGCGCGGCACTGAGGTCGGAACCCCAGTCCGGTGTCGGTGGCGGCGTGCCCAGCCCGAGGAACGACAGCGCCGCCACGATCAGGATGA
Organism: Reyranella sp.; assembly: GCA_030679805.1. Classification (GTDB taxonomy): domain Bacteria; phylum Pseudomonadota; class Alphaproteobacteria; order Reyranellales; family Reyranellaceae; genus Reyranella. The sequence goes on from JAUXST010000176.1 coordinate 2,591, forward strand.
CGAGGCCCAGCCGCACCGTGGCGGTGACGATCAACGGTGAGACGATATTGGGCAGGACCTCGCACAACGCGATGTTGACCGAGGAATCGCCCACCGCGCGCGACGCTTCGACATATTCCTTCTGTTTCTCGGCCAACACCGAGCCGCGCGAGAGCCGCGCCACCTCCGGCATGAAGGCGAGACCAAGCGCCGCCACCAGCACGATGTCGATCATCACGCCTTCGAACTTGTACGCCTGTGCCAGGGTCACGAACAGGAGGTAGAGCAGCAACCCCGGAAAGGCGAGCAACCCGTCGACGACCCGCATTCCCACCGTGTCGGCGAGCCCTCCCCAATAGCCGGCCAGCACACCGAACGGAATGCCCAGCAGCAACCCGAAGACGACTGCTACGACGGCGATCGTCACCAGTCGCCGTCCGCCGTACAGCAAGCGCGAATAGATGTCGCGGCCAAGCCGGTCGGTGCCCAGCAGGTGCTTCTCCGAGGGCGGGGCCAGGCGCGCGCGGTAGTCCTGCCTGATCGGGTCGTAGGTGGTGAGCCACGGCGTGCCGATGCAGGCGCCGAACAGCAGCACCAGCATGACCGCGCCGATCGATGCTGTGCGGCTCTTGCGCAGTTCGTACCAGGCATTCGAGAGCGTGGCCGCCAGCCGGGTCGTCCATCGCGGCGTGGGCGGCGCGTGGCGCGCGATGGCGATGTCGACCAGCTTGTCTGCTTCCAGTTCGGACATGCTCAGCCACCTAGGCCAGTTTGACGCGCGGATTGAGGAGCCGGTAGGTGAGATCGACCAGCAGGTTCATGACCACCACGATCACGCCGAGCACGAGTACGCCGGCCTGAATCAGCGGATAATCGCGCTGCAGGATCGCCTCGAAGATCGCGCGGCCGATGCCCGGCCAGGCGAAGATCGATTCCAGCACCACCGTGCCGCCGAGCAGGTTCGCGAACTGCAGACCGCTGATGGTGATGGTCGGGATCATGGCGTTGCGCAGCGTGTAACGGAAGATGACGCGGCGTTCGGGGAGGCCCATCGCGCGCGCCGTGTCGACATACTCCTTGCTCAACTCGTCGAGCATGGATGAGCGCGTGAGGCGGGTCGTAAAGGCGGCCTGCCGGAAGCCGATGGCGGCCGCCGGCAGGATGAGGAACTGCAGACTGCCCCAGAAATCCTCGAGCGGGCTTACATAGCCCGACGAGGGCAGCCACCCGAGGTAGAGCGAGAACAGCAGCACGCAGAGGATCGCGAACCAGAACTCGGGGATCGAAATGCCGGCGAGCGAGATCACCTGCGCAGTGTAGTCCACCGCCGAGTTGCGCCGCACGGCCGCCAGCGTGCCGAGCGGCACGGCGATCACTATGGAGAGCACGATCCCGACGACGGCGAGGTACACCGTCGCCGGGATGCGGCTCAGAAGTTCGGTCGAAATCGGTCGCCGCGTCACCAGCGAATTGCCGAAATCGAACTGGAGCGTGCGAACGAGCCAGAGCGCGTAGCGTTCGTACACCGGACGGTCGAGCCCGTACTCCTTGGTCAATATCGCGCGCGCTTCCTCGACGTCACCACCCTCGGTGCCGATAAGCGTGTCGACGATCGAGCCCGGCAGCGCCTCGACGAAGGCGAAGACGGCCACCGTCAGCACCAGCACGACGGGGACGAGCTGGGCGATGCGGCGCAGCGTGTAGGCGAGCATCGCCTCTCTCGCCCCGCCTCAGCCGTCGATCCAGGTGCGGCGCATGCCGGCGCCGGCATAGCTCCACGGTCCCGAGAAGGACGGCGTGTATCCCTTTACGCGGGCGCGGTTGCCGGCCATCATCAGCGGCACGTAGTGCGTGTAGAGCATCGGCAGGTCGCGATTCACCAGCGTCTCGACGTCGGCATACATCTGCCGGCGCTTGGCCCGGTCGCGCTCCTGGCGCGCCGCGACGATGATCTGGTCCGCCTTCTCATTCTTGTAGCCGATGCGTCGGCGGTTCTCCGGCGCACCCGACAGGATGTTGCGGCCGAACCAGCCGTCGGGGTCGAGACGGTAGGAATTCGCCGTCGAGTCGATGTTAAAATCCCCCTTGGTCTGCTTATCCAACATCACCGGCGACGGCAGGATCTCGAGCACGACGTTGAAGCCGGCGTCCTTCAGCATGGCATGCACGAGCTCGCCCGACTGGTGCATGTAGGGGAATGTGTCGTTGGCGATGATGGTGAGCCGCTCGTCGCCGCCCTTCGCCTTCTTGCGCAGCGCCTTGGCCTTGTCGGGATCGAACTTGGACGACGGCTCGATGTCTTTCGGGTGCCATGGGCTGGCGGTGCTGTAGAACCCGTTGGCAATCGAGCCTATGCCGTTGAACACCGCCTGATGGATGCCTTCGCGATCGATGGCGTGGGCGATGGCCTGCCGGAGCAGATAGGCGTCGGGATTGTCTTTGTCCGACAACAGTCCGTTCTTCAGATTGAAGAACATCATGGCCGTGCCTACTTGCGGCACCGGCCAGGTCTCGAACGTCTTGCCGTGGTCCTTCTTGAAGGCCGGTGCGTCGGCGTAGGCAACGTTGTCGATGAGATCGAGCTCGCCCGTACGCAGCGCGGTGAGGCGCACGCGGTCCTCCTTCTTGGGCAGCCCGATCAGCCCATCGAGGTAGGGCAGCGAGTTGCCCTCGGCATCCGTCTCGTAGAAGTTCTCGAAGCGGACCAGCTCGCACCGGTCGAGGCGGCGCCATGACTTGAACTTGAATGGCCCGCAATTGACCGGTTCCGTGTCGGCCTTGTCGGCGGCGCCCGGGGCCATCAGGTTCACCGGGTAATAGATGAGGTTGATGTCGAGCGCGACGTCCGGCTCCTTGAGGTGGAAGCGCACCGTGTACTTGTCGTCCACCGTGACGCGCTCCACGCCGGACACCACCGAACGCGTGAAGGCGTGGCTGATCTTGGGATCCTTGATGCGCTCGATGTTCCACTTGACCGATTGGGCGTCGATCGTCTCGCCGTTGTGGAATTCGGCGCCGCGCTTGAGCTTGAAGGTCCAGGTCTTGAGGTCGGCGGATGCATCCCAGGACTCGGCGATCGCGGGCTTGGGCTCCATCTTGTCGTCGAAGTCGACCAGCCCGCCGGTGATGCCGGTCAGCGGATGGGAGACGAAATAGATGATGTTGCGATGGGTATCGAGCCCAACGGAATCGTCGCGGGTACCGAAGCGCAACGTCCCGCCGCGCTTGGGGCTGCGTTTGCGTGCATCGGCCATGGCGGGGCCCGTTGCGGGCAGACCGAAAGCTGCGGCCCCGGCCAGCGCCGTGGTCGCGGTGAGAAAGCTACGCCGTGTGTGCTCGGGACCCTTCTTGACTGCTTCGTCGGTCATGGACGTCGCCTCCCAGATTTTTTTGTTTGGGCCGAAGTTGGCTATGTGGATGAACGCTTACTCGATCGATGTCTCCTGCTGGCATGGTCTCGCGGTTCGAAACAGCCTGCCGTCATTCAGTGTGAAGGTCAACGCCCCGGCTGGCCGGTGCCAAGCGCGGCCGTGGCACGGTCGTAAGGACCCGCCCGCCCCGCTATAGTCGGGCCAATAGGGGGCCTCCAGGAGATCACATGGCGAAAAAGAAGCGGCTGAAAATCGCGCTGATCGGCTATGGCGCCATCAGTCAGATGCTGTTCGACGTCTTTCGCGCCAAGAAGCCCGCGATCGACATCATAGGCATCCTGGTCCGGAAAGGCCGCGCCAAAGCAGTGCAGAAAAAGCTCGGCAGCAAGGTCGTCGTCGTCGAGACGCTTAAGGCGTTGCTCAAGCTCGAGCCCGATGTCGTCGTCGAGGCGGCGAGCCAGCAGGCGGTGCGCGACTGGGGTGAGACGATCCTCAGGAAGGGCTTCGACTTCATGGTGATCGCCACCGGCGCCTATGGCGATGCCAAGCTCTGGAAAACGCACATCAAGGCGGCGGAGAAGAGCGGCGCGCGGCTGCGGCTGCCGTCGGGCGCGATCGCGGGGCTCGACGGGCTGCTCGCCATGCGCCTGGGCAAGCTCGAACGCGTCAAGTACATCTCGATCAAGCCGCCGCACGCCTGGACCGGCACGCCGGCCGAGACCGAGTTCGATCTGCCGTCGATCAAGGAGCCGACAGTGATCTTCCGTGGCAGTCCGGCCGACGCCGGCCGGCTCTATCCGAAGAACGCCAATCTTGCGGTGACGGTGGCGCTGTGCGGCGCCGGCCTGAAGCGCACCGAGATCGAACTGGTGGCCGATCCCACGCTGCCGCCCGGCACCAATGCAAGCCGCCTGGAAGTGATGAGCGACTCGGGCGAGTTGACGATGCACCGCCTCGGCCGCGCCATGCCGGACAATCCCAAGACCGGCGTGCTGACCGCGCTCACCATGGCGGACGACCTGATGAAAATCGTCCGCTCAAGCGACTGGTAGAAGTGCCTTAGCGCGGACCGTGGCCGCGCATGTGGTGGCCGGGGCCACCTGCCATCATGCCGCGCGGCCGGTCGAGGATGGCCTTCTGCTCGGGCGACAGCACGCCATAGAGCGCCACGAGCGTGGGCTTCACCGCCTCGATCGAGGCGACGCGAGCCTTCATCGCGTCCTCCTCCATCGACAGGCGGTCGACGTAGTTGGGGCGCTCCTTCAGTTCCGCCGGCAAGGCGGCGCAGCGCGTAGTGGCCTTGGTGCTGGCCTCGTCGGAGGCCTTCTCGAAGGCGTTCCAGGCGGTCATTTGCTCCGGCTTCAGTTCGAGCCGCGACTTGATATAGGCGCGGGCGCCGAGGCGGCGGGCCACCATGTCCAGGCACATGTTCTTGGGCGAGAAGGTCCGGCCGGGGGCGGCGGTCGTCAGCGGGGTGGCCTGGGCCAGTTCAATCATGTCGAAATCGCTGTCGAGGGCGAAAGCGGGGCTCGCGAAGACAAAGCCTGCGGCAATGGCGAGAAGCAGGGGACGGAAAGACATCGAGAACCTCACCGAAAAAGGGCTGTCCCGATGATACGATCCGAACCGGCCGGATGTGCCCGGCGTAAGTGTTAAGTTATGTAAAGTTGGGTCGCTGCTCGACCATCCAGCGTGCGAATGCGTCGCGCTCGGACTGGGTCATGTGCAGGCCTTCCTTGGTCCGCCGCCACAGGATGTCGTCGGGCTCGACCGCCCATTCGTCGCGGATCAGGTAGCGGACCTCGATCTCGTAGAGATGGCCGCCGAAATGCCGGCCGAGGTCGGCCGCCGTCTTCACCTTCTCCAGGAGTTCGTCCAGCCCCGAGCCATGGCGGCGGGCCAGGATGCGGACGAGTTCCGGGGGCAGGCCGGGCTTGATCTGGGCCGCGCCGTCGACGAAGCGATCGAACGCTTCCTCGAAGGTCGGTGCATCGGCCATCTCGCCGTCGAATACGGGCCGGGTCGCCGTCCAGACATTGCCCATGTGGGGATAGTAGGCGCTGAGGTCGGCCAAGGCATGCTCGGCGAGCCGGCGGTAGGTCGTGATCTTGCCACCGAAGACGGAGAGCAACGGTGCCGTGCCCCCCTGTATGCCACCGGGGGCATCGACCTCGAGATGGTAGTCGCGGGTGACCGCCGAGGGATTGTCGTCGCCGTCGTCGAACAGCGGCCGCACGCCCGAATAGGTCCACACGACATCGGCCGGCGTCACCGGCTTCTGCATGTAATGGCCGGCGATCTCGCAGAGATAGGCGATCTCCTCGGGCGTGCAGACCGGCTTGTCGCCGAATTCGGAGGGAATGTCGGTGGTACCGATCACCGAGAAATTGCGCTCGTAGGGAATGACGAAGACGATGCGGTTGTCGCTGTTCTGCAGGATGAAGGCGTGGTCGCCCTCGTAGAGGCGCGGCACCACGATGTGGCTGCCCTTGATCAGGCGCACGCGCTTGGTCGTGCGGATTGGAGTCTGCTCGTCGAGGAAGTGTTTTACCCAGGGGCCGGCGGCATTCACCAGGCCGCGTGCCTTGAGATGGACGGATGCTCCGGTCGGGCCAGCCAGTTCGATCTCCCAAAGCTTGCCGTCGTCGCTGCGCCGGGCCGAGACGCAGCGGTGGCGCGAGAAGATGCGGGCGCCCATCTCGCGGGCCGACTTCAGATTGCAGATCACCAGGCGGGCATCGTCGACCCAGGCGTCGGAGTAGACGAAGCCCTTCTCGAACGAGGGTTTCAGCCCAGCGCCGTACTTCGAGGCCGGCAGATCCACGGCCTGGGACTTGGGCAGGGTCATGTGCCAATCGAGGTGATCGTAAAGAAAGAGGCCGAGCCGCAGCATCCAGCGCGGCCTGAGATGGGGCTCGTGCGGCAGCACGAACCGCATCGGGAAGGCCAGATGCGGCGCCTTGGCCAGCAGGACCTCGCGCTCCATCAGCGCTTCGCGCACCAGCCGGAACTCGTAGTGCT
>JAUXST010000185.1 GCA_030679805.1 Reyranella sp.
GCGACCCGCGGGCGTGCCGCGGGAGGTCGTGCCGAAAATGGAAAAGGCCGGCGCAGTCCACGCGTCAGCCTATCGAAATTCATAGCATTTTCCTGCTGAATCTGCAATTTTAATTTCTGCCATTCCGCCCCGGTGGCGCCCGGCGCCTTTTGCCGTACTGTCCGCCCCGTCATGCGAACCAAGGCCTTTCTGACCGTCGCGGCCCTCCTGCTCGGAGTCATGGCGATCGCCTTCGCCTGGCACTTCACGGGCCTCGCCGAAATCGTCACCGCCGACCGGATACGGCGCGTCCTGGCCGGGGCCAGGGGCGACCCCTGGGCGCCGGCCCTGGTCCTGGCGGCGTATCTGATCGCCGGGGTCGTGGCATTCCCGGTCAACATCCTCATCCTCGCCACGGCGGCGGTCTTCGGGCCCTGGCTCGGTTTCGCCTATTCGGCGCTGGGCGTCTTCACCAGCGCGTTCCTCGTCTACTTCGTCGGTGCCTATCTCGGAAAGGCGACCGTGGAACGTCTCTTCGGACCGAAACTTCGCCGCATTCTCGAAGGGGCCAGGAAGCGCGGCGTCCTGGTCGTCGTCGCCTTCAGGGTGGTGCCGGTGGCGCCCGGCACCGTGGTCAATCTGGCATTGGGCGCCAGCGGCATCCGGCTCGCCGACTTCGCTATCGGTTCGGTCGTCGGCATGACGCCGGGCCTGCTGCTCGTCTCCATCATGGGCGACCGCCTCGTTGCCCTCATCACCGAGCCAACCCTTGGCGAGGTCGGCGTGCTGGTGCTGTGCGTCGCCGCCTACCTCGCCCTGGTGTTCGTCGCCCAGGTCCTTCTGTCTCGCCGTCGCCGGCAACGGTGAGGAGACTGGCAATGCGGCGACTCCCCTTCGATCCGGCGGCCCGGAAACGCACGGTCCGCCTCACCCTGAACGGCGACTTCTACGCCAGGGCGAAAGCCCAGGGCATCGACGCGTCGCAGGTGGCCGAAGCGGCCTTGGCCGAGGCGCTGGCCGCACGCCTGACGGAGCAGGTTCGGGCCGAGATCGGCCAGGACCTCGCGGCCTACAACGCCTACGTCGACAAGCACGGCTCTCCGGCCGAGATGCTGCGGGACCATCTCGCCGATCGCGACGACCCGGCCTGACAGCGCAGCTCGAGGTCTTCACCAATCCGTTTGCCCGCGCTCATGGGACTCACGCGTCTGATTTCAACCATTAGGGGACCGGAGCCCGTCGAGACGGCTTCGGGTCACGCAAGAACTCAGCCGGCCGCGCTCCACAACCGCTGGAGCGCGGCCGCGTCGCCGTTGAACAGGTTGCGATCGCAGTGGCTGACGCCGCGCACGATGCTGGTCTGGCCGTAGGCGGGGCGGCCCGCGCTCTCGTCGCCGGCATACTGCCAGAGCCGCCAGCCCTTCGCCTCCCAGGCAAATGGTATCTCGGGCGAGTCGTGGTAGTCGGCGACCCACAGGCCGCAGCGCGCGAGGATCGAGTCGGGCGTGATCCGGGCGCCGAGACTGCGGCCGGAGTTCGGCAGCGGATCGCCATTGGCCCAGGTCGGATGCACGTAGACCACCGGCAGCCGGCCCGTCGCGTCGGCCACCGCCTTCACGAATTCCTCGGCCTGGTCGAGCCGCATGGAGTTCCGCGGATTGGGCTCATTGAGCTCGAGGTCGAGGGCCAGGAGGGTCCTGGGGCCGGGCCGCGACTCGGACAGGAAGAACGCCGCCTGCTTCGCGCCCGAGGATTGCCCCGTGCCGAAGTGATAGGTGCCCCACAGCAACCCCGCCGCCTCGGCCTGCGGGCGTCTCGCCGCGCACGCCGCGTCGACATAGTCGCCGCCTTCGGTCGCCTTATGGATGACGCCGAGGATGTTGCTCTGGCGCACCAGCCGGAAGTTGGAGACGGTGACGCTTCGACTGAGGTCGATCACCGCGTCCAGTCCCAGCGAGGCGCGATCCGGCGGCGGCGGCGCGATCGGATAGGGATGGGGCGCCATCGACGCCTGCTGGGAGCTGCATCCTGCCGCCGATGAAGCGGCGAGGCCTGAGAGAACGTTCCTGCGAGAGATCATGCCGCGAGAGTACGACGTTCAGCGCGCGCGGCAAGTCGGGTTGCCTCGGGAGTATCGCGGTTTGTCGCGGATTGTCATCGAGGACGGTCAGCCCATCCGGGATTCCGCTATTGGCCGTAGACCAGCCAGCCGTGATATTGGTTGGTGGAGAATCCTCAAGCACCAAACAGAATGCCACACGCTGCGTTCCGCATTCGAGCAAGTTCGCCTTGATTATGCTCAAGGAGGTTGTGAGCCCACATTTCTTGGGTTCCGTTGCGGCAATCCTCCGCCATCGCTTTGCCAATGGTCTCGTAAGTGCCAAGGCGTGCTCGTTTTAGATCCTCCGGTTCACTCCGCGCGCCAAAGATAAAAACTCGGTTTGCCAAATCCTGAGGAATTACCGCTTTCATCTCCTGTAGTCGTTGGATGTAGCCGTCGAAGTCGATCAACAAGACCATATATCGGCCCGGATATTTCCGCATACTATCGACATGATCGGACGCAAAGCGGTCACGGACCCTAGCCCAACCGCCGACTTCTCTTAGCACTTGGATTTGGGCGGTGGCGATATTCAAGACAAAGCCATTCGCCAGTTGACGATTCGCGTCGTCTTCAGGAAGGACTAAGATATGCGCCAGTTCCCGGTTGACGCTCATGCTCCCACATCGCCGCGAACAAGAGCGTCAACAAAGTCACCCTTTAATTCCCCGCTATCTCGAATTCCGATGAGCGACCTCGCAATTGTCGGCTCAAGATGGCTATTCCTATAAAGAACTAACGTATTCTCGTCGGAGAAGCGTCGGATTGCCTCTTCATTATGTGAAGTCGTAACAAGTTGCCCTCTCTCCTGGAAGGCTCTGCGAAGAGCCATTATGGACAGGCCAACTTCCGACGGCGCGAGATAGTTGTCAGGTTCATCCCAGAAACAAAGCAGTGGGCCGTACACACTATTCGCAGCAATTACCAAGGCGAATATCATGAAACATTTTTCGCCATCCGATAGGTCGTCAAAAGGAAATGTCGTGCTTCCCAGTTGGTTGGAAAATTGGAGACGTAGGGTTCGCAATTCTTTTCCGGCCACTGGATTCGTAATGTCCTGCAGGTCCGGCATCACTTGCCTGAGATAGGCATCGATCTTTGAATAGGCGGCCGGTGCAGACGAGAGGAGGCCGGAGAACCATTCTCCAATATTGGTCACTTGAATATTTGGCTGGAGAGTATCTTGATCCGATTCGCCTCGAATTAGGCTCGGCATTGGACGCAATATAAGTATGCTGGCGAGCCACTTCTTAAAAATGAAAAGTGGATCACTCTCTGATTGATGCTGGACAATCGGCAAAGCCACCAAGTGCCAATCGATACGAAAGCTCGCTTCTTTTTCTTGAGCTACTCTTGCGAGGCTGACCTGCGCGAGTTCGCGAGTGTACACAGGGTTGCCATCGGCACTGAGATTTTCTTCAAGTACGCGTAGCTCTCTGAAGCCGTTCGGGTATTCAAAGGCGACGGCGTATTTGTAGATTCTAGCTTCCAGCTCCACTTCGATTTCAAAGCGCATCGGCACATCAGTGCGACCCCGAGTGAGGTCTTTCGGTCGCACAAGATCACCAACGCGGTTTGCCCCGCGCGCAATTCTTTGCAGAATCTCCAAAGCCAATCCGACGGTGGTCTTTCCTGCGCCGTTCTTTCCAACCAAAAGCACAGACGATAGTCCCGAGATCGGCAGCTCGAAATTTTCCAAGCACCGGAAGTTGTGAACGTAGAGCCTGCGTATCATAGAAGAATGATACATGTTGCAAGCTCATCCCTGAACAAGAATTTCTTCGGAACCTCATCCATGATCCGTGGCTGCCGGCCGTTGAATCGTGGTGGGTAGGCAGAGGTGGCCCGGAGCATATGCAGGGCATAGCCAATTAATGTTCTGATGTCTGGCCAGTCGTAAGCCGGCATTTGTTTCACAGCATTGCCGAAAGTCCCATCTGTTGACTCTGGCAAGCCTCAAATCCGCAGGTTCGTCCGCGTGAGATCGATCAGCTCGGCGGCGTAGCTGCCCATCACCGCCTTCAGCGTGAAGGCGCCGAAATGGAAGATCCGGTCGAGCGTCGCCTTGGGCGGCAGCCAGTTCCTGGCGCGCGCTCACCACGTCGATCGGTGCTTCGAGGGTTGCCCGATCGAAGGCCGGCGCCCGTATCAACGCACATATTTTTGCGTGAGCTTGAATTGCCCCTGGAAAAACGCCGAATGCAGTCCGCCGACGGGCGGTCTGGCGGCGATGTGTTGGGTGACTTGGGTATTTTCTGAACTGTTCCCGGCCACCATCAGCATAACACGATTGACCGGAATGGTTTTCAGCGTCTCCCGTTTCAACAGGTCATCGAGAATGGTTTCCGGCTCGCCCTCGGGGACGGCAATCCAGTATCTCAATGCCTTGAGCATGCTCTGCGTTTCGGGATCATACGCCGTGTAATCGCCGGCAAGGTAGTGCGTTCCCAGGGTTTCGATCCTGGCGATGCAGATCGGTTCTCCCGCGCCTTCCGGATCTTCCGCGCTATGGTCGGTGTGCAGGCCGTGCGGCTGGGGAACCGTATATTTGCCGTACGAATAATGCCCTTTGCGGTAGCGCGCCGAGGGAACGAGCACGCTCATCATTGCGTCGACATCGTCGCAATAGAGGCGCGCATAGTTCGCCATCGTGTCGGAAGTGCCGCTGGCGGATTTTTCTGCAAGCCAACTGTCGTCGACGGCTACCGTTTCGACAGCGTCGAACTGCTTTGCGTGTTCATGGATCGCTTTGCTCGCAGCCTCGCGGAAGCGCGCGATTGGCAGGGGCAAGTGCGAATGCGCTTCGCGATCGTTGAAATTTTCATGCAGGCGTTCGATGAGGGGCCATTGCTTGGAAGAGAACGGCAACGGCTCCAATATCTTCAGTCGGGGCTGCAGGGTTGCCCATATCTGATGAAGAGATGTCATGATCTTTTCACCCAGTGATGCCAACTCGCGGAGGTTCCGACTCTTCTGCCGCCGTCCCAAAGGTCCCTCGTTACGCTCGGGATGACAACTTTGTCGGGGTTGGCGCAATGCGTCAGTTCAAGAAATATTGTCATCCCGAGCGTAGCGAGGGACCTTTGGGGGCGTCGCTGAGAAGCACGATAGATGGCCAGGTCGGCAGCAGCCCTCTCAAATCCTGAGATTTGTCCGCGCCAGATCGACCAGTTCGGTCGCGCGGCCGTCCATCACGGCCTTCAGGGTGAAGACGCCGAAATGGAAGGCCTGGTCGAGCGTCGCCTTGGGCGGCATGACCAGCTCCTGGCGCGCGCTCACCACGTCGACCAGCACCGGACCCTTGTGCGCCAGCGCCTCGCGCAGCGCGCCTTCGAGCTTCTGCGGGTCTTCCACCCTGAAACCCTTGATGCCCATCGCCTCGGCCATCGCCGCGAAGTTGGGGTTCTTGAGATCCACGGCGGTATCGACGAAACCGCTCGCCTTCATCTCGAGTTCGACGAAGCCCAGCGTGCCGTTGTTCAGCACCACCACCTTCACCGGCAGGCCGAGCTGGGAGAGGCTGATGAAGTCGCCCATCATCATGGCGAAGCCGCCGTCGCCCGACATGGAAATCACCTGCCGGCCCTTGTGCGAGGCCTGGGCGCCGATGGCCTGCGGCATGGCGTTGGCCATCGAGGCGTGGTTGAATGAGCCGATCAGCCGCCGCTTGCCGTTCATCTTGAGGTAGCGCGCCGCCCACACCGATTGGGTGCCGACGTCGCAGGTGAAGACGGCGTCGTCGTCGGCGAGGTCGCTCAGCAGCCGGGCGACGTACTGCGGATGGATCGTCTTGCCGCCGGCCCGGCCCTCGGCCAGCTCGTCGAGGCCGGCGCGGGCCTTCTTGTAGTGCGCCAGGGCGGCGTCAAGGAAGGCGCGTTCGGTCTTGGGCTTCAGCCGCGGCAACAGGGCGGCGATCGTGTCGCCGACGTCGCCCACCACGCCGATGTCGAGGCGGCAGCGGTTGCCCAGGCTCTCGGCGCGCAGGTCGATCTGCGCCACCTTGGCATGTTCGGGATAGAACTGCCGGTAGGGGAAG
>JAUXST010000195.1 GCA_030679805.1 Reyranella sp.
GGCAGAAGATCGGGACAACCGGCGAGCATTTCGATCGCCGCGGGATCGCGGCCCGCCGCCTCGGCGGCACGACGCGCAATATCGATCAGCGGCATGGTGTCGGCAGGCCGGCCGATCGACGGGAAGAACCCGTTGCCGAGCCGGCCGGCACGCCTGGCCGCGGCCTCGGAGTGGCCCCCGACGATGATGGGCACGCTGCCGGCCACCGGTTTGGGGTTGCAGCTCACTTCGTGGAAGTTCACGAACTCGCCGGCGTAGCTCGCGCCATCGGCTGCCCAGAGCGCCCGCATAGCCGCGATATATTCGTCGGCCCGCTTGCCGCGCTTCTCGAACGGCACGCCGAGCGCCTGAAACTCTTCCTTCAGCCAACCGACGCCGAAGCCCAATTCGATGCGCCCACCGCTCAGGTAATCGAGCGTCGCCACCTGCTTGGCGAGAACCAGGGGGTTGCGCTGGGGCAGGATGAGCACGCCGGTCATGAAGCGCAGCCGCGTCTTGACGGCGGCAACAGATGCCATCCAGATCAGGGGATCGGGAAGCGAAGCGGTGCGATCGCCCGGCAGTCGGCCACTGGCGGCATAGGGATAGGCCGAGCTGTAGGTGTCGGGCAGGACGACGTGATCGACGGCGAAGACCGAGTCGAAGCCGGCCGCCTCGGCCAGACGCACCAGCCGGTGCGCCGAGGCCAGATCGGGAAAGGTATTGTTGCCGAAGTGCAGGGCGAATTTCATCACAGCAGGTCCGCGACGGCGGCGCGATAGCGCGTGATCGCTGTCAGATGGTCGTCGTAGCTCTTGCCGGCGATTCGCTCATGGATCGCACTGGTGAAGGTCGTGTGCGCCAGCACGTGGCTCACGCCTGCCTTTTTCCAGAAGGTGACCTCTCGCCGCCAGTCTTCTTCGTTGCCCTTGCCGGGCGAGACCCATACTTCGAGCCCGACATCCTCGGGCTTGCGATCGGCTTCGATGATCATGCCACGCAGGCGCTCGAAGATCTTGAGCACATCATCTCCCGGCGGCCAGCGGTTAGGCATGAAACCGTCGCCATACTTGGCCACGCGTTTGAGGGTCTGCTCGGCGTGTCCGCCAAACCACACCGGCACCTTGCCCGACTTGGGACGCGGATTGATGCCACCGTCGGTGAGTTCGTGGAATTGGCCTTTGAAGGTGATGCCCTCGTTGGCCCACAGCGCCTGCATGAAGCGCACCTGTTCTGCCGAGCGCTTGCCTCGGGTGTGGAAGTCCATGCCGAGCCCCTCGAACTCGATCTCGTTCCAGCCGACGCCGACACCCAGTCGGAACCGGCCGTCGCATAGTGCGTCGAGAGAGGCCGCCTGCTTGGCAACGAGGGCGGCCTGGCGTTGCGCCAGGATCAGAACGCCTGCAGCAAAGCCGATCTTCTTGGTGACGCCAGCAAGGAAGCCGAACAACACGAAGGGGTCGTGATAGGCGGTGGCATTCGAGCCGCGCTGGCCGGGCTGGACCTTCGCAGGATCGATGCCGATCACGTGGTCGGGAGCGACCAGGTAGTCGAAGCCCAACCCTTCGGCGGCTTGCGCGTAGTCGCGCACGACGGCGGGTCCGGTACCGATATCGCCGACCGGGATGGAGGCTCCGAGCTGCATGGCCATTGGCTACTCCGCTGCTGCCGCCTTGGCGGGCTTGAGGTCGGTCGAATACTTGAGATGCACCGGTGCGTTGGCTTCGAACGGGCTCTTCAGGTCGAGGCTCTTGGCGATCTCGCGGATCGCCGGAAACACTTCCTGGCCGATCAGCCTGATGCAGGTGAGCGAGTCGGCCTGGCTGACGCGGCCGTCGTTGCCCCACAGCGCCAGGATGCCCGGCCGCGTCTCCTCGAGGATGCGCTTCAGCTTGGCCACCACCGTCTTGGGCGTGCCGGCGATGATGCGGAGATCGGCCATCTGCTGCTCGAAGCTGGTCTCGCCGCGCGGGTTCTTCGCACGTCCCGAGGCGAACTCGACAAAGGCGCGGCGGGCCGACGGCGAGCCGTAGCCCGACGGCGTGCTCCACACCGGATGGGCGAGGCCGGTGAATTCGCCCTGCATCCAGCGGAACTGCCGGGCGTTCTCGATCGCCTTCTCCTCGTTATCGGAGACATGGACCTGGATCAGGTAGCCGCGATTCTCCGGCCCGCCGACGTAGCCCACGTCGGCCGCCACGCTGTCGTAGAGTTCCCAGATTTTCTTGGTCTGCTCGATCGAGGTGTTGAGCGCGATGTAGGGATAGCGTTGCTGCGCGGCCCAGACGATGGTCTCCTTGCTGATCACGCCCGGGATCCAGACGCGGGGATAGGGCTTCTGCAATGGCACCGCCCATGGATTCACCACCCGGTGCTGATAGTGGTTGCCCTCGAAGCGGAACGGCCCCGTCTGCGTCCAGGCCCTGGTGACCAGCTCGTGCGCCTCCTCGAAGCGCTCGCGGTTGAAGGCCGGATTGACGCCGGTGGCGAGCTGCTCCTGGCCGCCGCCGCGCACGAAGCCCGAGACCAGCCGCCCCTTGGAGATCATGTCGATCATCGCCAGTTCTTCGGCGAGGCGAATCGGGTTCTCCGCCAGTGGCAGCGGATTGCCCAGCATGACGATCTTCACCTTCTTGGTCATGCCGGCCAGGAGGGCGGCGAAGATGTTGGCCTTGGCCTGCATGCAGAACGGCGCGTTGTGGTGCTCATTCAGCATGATGCCGTCGACGCCGACCTCCTCGGCCAGCATGTATTGCTCGATGTAGTTGTTGTAGAGCCTGGAACCCTCGACCGGGTCGAAATGCTTGTTGGAGAACATCAGCGCCGTGGCGCCGAAATCACGGCCGGCCTGCTCCGGGTAGGACGACATCGGTTGCTCGGTGAAATACATCAGGTGCATGGCAACTACTCCCGACCGATGAAGTCGACGATCAGCTTGGCCAGCGCGTCGGGCTGTTCCATGTCGACGCAATGGCCACTCGCCTTGACGATTTCCAGCTTCGCCTTGGGCAGGGCCTCGACGTAGCGCGCGGCAGCACTCTGCGGCACCACCCGGTCATCGTCGCCCCAGACCACCAGCGCCGGCGCACGCACGGCGCCGAGCAGATGCGGCAGGGTCTGGCTGTACATGTAGGGCTTCCAGGCGATGCGGAAGCTCATCTCGCGGCAAATGTCCCACATCTCGAGCTGGTCGATCGACGGCTCGGCGCCATAAACGCGGTCGAACACCTTCTGGTCGTGGAAGCCGGCGCGGGCGTAGTCGATATAACCGGTGATGGCGAGGTCGAGGATGTCGCCTTGCGGCGGCTTGATGCCCATAGCGCCGACCAGAACCAGATGGGAGAGATTGGCTGGCGCCATGCTGGCCATTTCCGCCGCGATCCAGCCGCCGAAGCCCAGGCCGACGAGGGCGGCGTCCTCGATCTTCAAGTCGCTCAACAGGCCGCGATGGATCACCGCGATGTCGCGCACGCTGCGCATCCAGGTCGGCCGTTCCGACCGGCTGTAGCCGGGATGATGCGGCACCAGCACGTCGTAGTGCGCCGCCAGGGCGTCATAGAAAGGTAACTGATCCAGCGTGCCCGTCTCATGGTGCAGCACCACGACGGGCCGCGCCTTCTTGGCCGTAGGGCCAGCGCGTTTCAGGTGCAGTTTGACGCCGCCCGCTTCGACCGTGGAGTCGGTCCAGTCCACTCCCGCCATTCCGGGTTTCCTTCCCTATTGGCATGGATCGTTGCAATCGGGATCAGGAGAGTCAAACTTTCGACTGGCGATGCAAGGTTCCAGCGACGCCCAGGAACGCGGCAGGTGGTTGTTCACTGGTTGCCGGTCGATTAAGACTTCACTCTCGCCATAGGGAAAGATTCAACCGTGCTCAAGCTCGGATACAAGGCGTCGGCCGAACAGTTCGCGCCGTCAAAGTTGCTCGACTTCGCATGCCTGGCTGAAACCGTCGGGTTCGAATCGGTATTCGTCAGCGATCACTTCCAGCCGTGGAAGCATATCGATGGCCACGCGCCCTACTCGCTCGCCTGGCTGGGCGCGCTCGGCGCCCGCACCTCGCGGGTCGCGATCGGCACCAGCGTGCTTACGCCCACCTTCCGCTACCATCCCTCGATCGTGGCTCAGGCTTTCGGCACGCTGGGCGCGATGTTTCCGGGGCGGGTGATCCTGGGCATCGGCACCGGCGAATCGATGAACGAGGTGCCCTCCACCGGCGCACCCTGGCCCGACTTCAAGGAGCGCTTCGCGCGGCTGCGCGAGGCGGTGACCCTGATTCGCACCTTGTGGCGCGAGGAGCGCGTCAGCTTCGAGGGCCAGTATTATCGTACAGAGAAGGCCACCATCTACGACCGGCCCGAGATCGAGGTGCCGATCTATGTCGCCGCCGCCGGCGCGCTGGTCGCGAAATACGCCGGCCGGATGGGCGATGGCTTCATCTGCACCAGCGGCAAGAAGCGCGAGCTCTATACCGAGACACTGCTGCCCAAGGTCGCCGAGGGGATCGCCGCTGCCGAGCCGCGTGTGCGACCCTACGATCACATGATCGAGGTCAAGGTCTCCTTCGACAGCGACGCCGAGCGCGCACTGCAGGACACGCGGCACTGGGCAGCGCTGGCGCTGACAGGCGACGAGAAGATGTCGGTCGAGGATCCCGTCGAAATGCAGCGGCTGGCCGACGCCCTGCCGCTCGAGCGCACGGCGTCGCGCTGGATCGTCTCGAGCGATCCCGACGAGCATGTCGAGAAGATCGGCGCCTATGTCGATCTCGGCTTCCGCCACCTCGTGTTCCATGCGCCCGGCCCCGACCAGGAGCGGTTCCTGCGGCTCTACGGCGAACAGGTATTGCCGCGTCTGCGCAAGCGCTTCGGATGAGCCGCACCACCGCTTTGGAGATCCTGGCCGTGCCCGGGATCCCCATGATCGAGGCGGGCGACGATCTGGCGGCTCTTATCGCCGAAGGGTTCGCGCGCGGTCGCTTCACGCCGCGCGAGAACGACGTGATCGTGATCGCCCAGAAGATTGTCTCCAAGGCCGAAGGCCGCAGCGTCGAGCTCGCCACCGTCGTGCCGTCAGCGCGGGCCATCGAGCTCGCCAGGGAAGTCCAGAAGGATCCGCGGCTGGTCGAACTGATCCTGTCGGAATCCGTGCGGGTGGTGCGGTCCAGGCCCAACGTCCTGATCGTCGAGCACCGGCTGGGTTTCGTCATGGCCAATGCCGGCGTCGATCAATCCAACGTCGCCTCGCCGGACGGCCCGCAGTTTGCCCTGCTGCTGCCGGTCGATCCCGACGGCAGCGCCGCCCTGTTGCGCGAGCGCCTCTCCGCCCTCTGCGGTGTGCCGCCCGCCGTCGTCATCACGGACAGCTTCGGTCGCGCCTGGCGGCGCGGCACGGCCGGCGTGGCGATCGGCGCATCTGGCCTGCCGGCTCTGCTCGACCTGCGCGGCAATCCCGACCTGTTCGGCCGCGCCCTGCAGGTGAGCATCAGCGGCTTCGCCGACGAGATCGCGGCTGCCGCCTCGCTGGTGATGGGACAAGGCAACGAGGCGCAACCGGTCGTGCTGGTGCGCGGCCTCACCTGGAACGTGCCCGCCAACCCCGCCTCCGAACTCGTCCGACCGGCCGCCGAGGACATGTTCCGGTGAGCAAAGGCCTGGTGGTGGCGCTGTCGGGCGGCGTCGGCGGCGCCAAGCTGGCGCTTGGCCTCAGCCGGGTTCTGCCGGCGGACGAGCTGCTGATCGTGGCCAACACCGGCGACGACTTCGAGCATCTCGGCCTCACCATCTGCCCCGACATCGACACGCTGACCTACGTGCTGGCCGGCCTCGACAATCCGGCCACCGGCTGGGGCCGCCGCGACGAGACCTGGTCGTTCATGGAGACGATCGCGACCCTGGGCGGCGCCGACTGGTTCCGCCTGGGCGACCGCGACCTCGCCCTTCATGTCGAGCGCACGCGGCGGCTCGGCGCCGGCCAGAGCCTGTCGCAGATCACCGCCGACATTTGCCGCCGGCTGGACGTCGGCCCGCGCGTGCTGCCGATGAGCGACGATCGCGTGCGCACGCGGGTGCGCAGCGAGAACGGCTGGATCGACTTCCAGGATTATTTCGTCCGCCAGCAGTGCCGCCCGGTCGTCCAGCAACTCGCCTTCACCGGCGCGGCAGATGCCCGGCCCCAGCCCGAGATCATGGCCGCGCTCGCTTCCGGCACCGTCCGCGCTGTGGTGATCTGCCCCTCCAATCCCTTCATCAGCATCGAACCGATCCTGGCGGTTCCCGGCCTGCGCGCGGCGATCGAAGGCTGCGGCGCCCCCGTGGTGGCGGTGTCGCCGATCGTCGGCGGCCGTGCGGTCAAGGGACCGACGGCCAAGATGATGCAGGAACTCGGCCTGCCCGTGAGTTCCGCTGCGGTGGCCGAGCGCTACGGCGACCTGCTCGACGGCTATGTCGTCGATGCCGCGGATGCCGAAGGCATTCGGGCCAAGCTGCACGTCGCACCCACCCTGATGATGACGCTGGAGGACCGCGAGACCTTGGCCCGCACGGTTCTGGGCTTCGCCGATCGGCTCAAGTGAGCACCTCTGCCGACATCTGGGCGGTCGTGCCCGTCAAGGAGCTCGACGGCGCCAAGCAGCGGCTGGCCGGGCTGCTCTCGCCTGCCCAGCGCCGCGCGCTGATCGAGGTCATGGTGGGCGAGGTGCTCGACGCCGTGGCCGGCGCCCGCAATCTCGCGGGGATCATGGTCGTCACGCTCGACCCGTCGACGACGGTGCTGGCCACGCGCCTCGGCGCGCGCGTGGTGACCGACGGCGCGCGCGACGGCCACACCGGCAGCGTCACCGCGGGGCTCACCCTCCTTGCCCGCGAAGGCCGTGGCGGCATGATCACGCTCCCCGGCGACATTCCCGCCGCCACCTCGGCCGAAATCGATGCCGTGCTGGCGGCGCATCTGCAAGCGCCCGCCTTCACCATCTCGCCGGCGCACGACGATCTCGGCTCCAACGCCGTGGTCTGCTCGCCGCCCGATGCGGTGCCGCTGCGCTTCGGCGAGAACAGCTACTTCCCGCACCTCGACGCGGCGCGGCGCGCCGGTATCGAGCCGACGGTAATCCGCCAGCCCGGCATCGCCATGGACATCGACCATCCGGCCGACCTCGCCGCCTTCCTGCGCCTGCCGCAGTCGGCCGGCACCCGCACCCGCGCCTTCCTGGAAGACGCCGGCATCCCCCGCCTGCTCGTGGACCGCGGTTTCGACTAGGCACCACACCAGAAGTGGACCATTCCGTGCCACGCCTGAACGGGGTTTGTTTGTTCGGGATCGGTGTCCGAATTTCAGACCCAAGTCGTTGTTCCAAATCCACAATCGCGCCGGCGCCTGCCACGGATTCTCGATCGGTCGCTTTCGAAATGCGTGTGCCGATCCCGCGCCCTCGCAGGGAACATCGTGGACCACGAAAAACGCCCGGCGGAAAGGTCCGCCGGGCGTTTGATCATCGGGCTAGCAAGGCGCCCAATGTAGCGAAAAACATAGCCCGATTCGGCTGAACCTGCAAATTCGAGTGGCATGCATTTTGCTGCTACCATGGCAGAGTTTATCGGGGATGAATTGGGGAGGATTGCACATGCTGCACCGTATGTTGACCGGATTGGCACTGGCGGCCGTGGTCGCCTCCGCTGCCGCCGCGCAGGACTTGCCGAAGAGTCAATTCAAGGTCATCGGCCTCAACAGTCCGACGCCGGTGTCGATTCACGACGAGCTGCCGTTCTGGCGCAAGACGATCCCCGAGGCATCGAAGGGCGCCATCATCGCCGACGTGACCCCGCTCGACCAGATGAGCATCGACGACAAGACCATGCTGCGGCTGCTGAAGCTCGGCGTCATGGATTTCGCCGCCATGGACATCTCCAAGATGGCCGGCGACGACCCGCGCTTCGAGGCCTGCGATCTCGCCGGCCTGACGCTGACGCCGGACAAGGCCCGCGCGGCCTGCAACGCCTATCGCGCCGTCATCGACCGGCAGATGCAGAAGAACTGGAACGCCAAGCTGCTGGCCTTCGGCGGCAACACGCCCCAGGTCTTCTGGTGCAAGGACGTGGCGACCGGGCTCGCCGGCTTCAAGGGCAAGAAGGTCCGTGTCTTCAACAACACGATGCGCGATTTCCTGGGCGGCGTCGGCGCCACGGCCGTCAGCATGGCCTTCGCCGAAGTGGTGCCGGCGCTGAGCGCCGGTGTCGTCGACTGCGGCGTGACCGGCAGCCTGTCGGGCAATACCGCCGGCTGGACCGAAGTCACCAAGTCGATCTACCCGATGTCGCTCGGCTGGAGCATCAACGTCCTGGCGGTCAATCTCGACAGCTGGAAGCGGCTCGATCCCAAGACGCAGGCCTTCCTGACCGAGCAGTTCAAGGCCTACGAGGAAAAGATGTGGGCCACCATCAAGACGACGACCGCCGAGGCCGACAACTGCAACACCGGCGTGCAACCCTGCACCATGGGCAAGCTCGCCAAGACCACCATCGTGCCGGTAAAGCCCGAGGAGGCGGAAACGCACAAGAAACTGGTCGAAGGCGCCGTGCTCGCCGGCTGGGCCAAGCGCTGCGGCGCGGAGTGCACCAAGGAGTGGAACGACACCGTCGGCAAGGCGCTCGGATTGACGGCGCCGACGCCGTAGGATGAAGCGTCTTCAGTCGGCCGCCGAAGGAGTCTCGCGCGTCGGGGCGATCATCGGCGGCGCCATGCTGCTGGTCGCCTCGGTCCTGATCTGCATCGACATCACGCTTCGCTATACGGTGTCGATCACGCTGGGCGGCGCCGACGAACTGTCGGGCTATGCGCTGGCCATCTCCAGCGCCTGGGGTTTTTCCTCGGCATTGCTCAGCCGCTCGCACATCCGCATCGATACGGTCTACGTGCGCATCAAGTCGATCGGCGCGAGGGCGCTGCTCGATCTCATCAGCCTTGCCACGCTCCTGGGCTTCTTCGGCATGGTCACCTGGTATGCCTGGGGCGTCGTCAAGCAATCCTGGGATTCCAGCTCGCGCTCACTGTCGGCCATCGAGATGCCGCTCATCATCCCGCAGGGCCTATGGTTCGCGGGTCTCCTCTTCTTCGTGGCCTTGTCGGTGTTGCTGCTGGTGCGCGGCCTCCTTGCCTTCCTCTCAGGCAATTATGCCGGCCTGTTCGCACTGATCGGCTCGAAATCGGCGCTGGCCGAGGCCGAAGAAGAAATTGCCGCCGTGGCGCACGGGCTGGAGCAGGAGAAGAAGCAATGACCGCCGGCGTCTCCCTTGTCGTGCTGCTGTTCCTGCTCGGCAGCTCGATCGCGGTCGCGGCCGGCATGGGCCTGGCCGGCCTGATCCTGAACGGCATCTACTCACCGATGCCGATGAACCGCATCGTGGGCGAGCTTACCTGGTCGACCACCAGCAACTTCATCCTGACGGCCATCCCCTTCTACATCATGTTCGGCGAGATCCTGCTGCGCAGTGGCACCGCCGAGCGCATGTATGCGGCCCTCGTGCAGTGGCTGTCGTGGCTACCGGGCGGCCTGATGCACTCGAACATCGGCTCGTGTGCGCTGTTCGGTTCGGTCTCGGGCTCGAGCGTCGCGACGGCGGCGACCATCGGTGTCGTGGCGATGGGGGAGATCGACAAGCACAAGTACAACGAGCCGCTGTTCCTCGGCACGCTGGCGGCCGGCGGCACGCTCGGCATTTTGATCCCGCCGTCGATCAACATGATCATCTACGGTGTGATGACCGACACGTCGGTGCCCAAGCTCTATCTCGCGGGCTTCCTGCCGGGCTTCATCCTGACGGTGCTGTTCAGCCTCACCGTGCTGGTCGCCTGCCTGTGGAAGCCGGCATGGGGCGGCAACAAGGTCGAGACCAACTGGGAGATGCGCATCAAGCTGCTGCCGGACCTGCTGCCGCCGCTCGTCCTGCTGTTGATCGTGATCGGCGCCATCTTCTTCGGCGTCGCCACGGCGACCGAGGCGGCGGCCGTTGGAATCGTGGGCGCCCTCGCCATCACGGCGCAACGCGGCCGGCTCTCCTGGCGCATGCTGCGTGACGTCTGCGAGGGCACCGTGCGCACCACTGCCATGGTGGTGGCCATCCTGGTCGGCGCCTTTTTCCTCAATGTAATCATCCAGACGATCGGCCTCACCCAACAACTCAGCAAGTTGATCATCGCCTGGCAACTCTCACCTGTGCAGATCCTGGGGGCGGTGATCGTCCTCTACCTCATCCTCGGGACCTTCATGGAGGAACTGTCCATGATGATCTCGACCATCCCGATCACGACGCCGCTCATGGTGCAGGCAGGCTACGATCCGGTCTGGTACGGCATCCTGTTGGTGCTGCTGATCCAGACAGCGATGATCTCGCCGCCCTTCGGCATCAACCTGTTCGTGATCCACGGCATCCGCGGCCGCGGGACGCTCTCCGATGTCGAGAAGGGTTCGGCGCCGTTCGTGGTCGCGCTGCTGGCCATGATCGCCATGATCTGCGTCTGGCCCGACATCGTCATGGTTGCAGTGCGCTGGTTCGGCTAGCTGCTCAAGCGGACCGCGGGCCTCCAGGCCCGCTTCATGTCTGAGCGGACCTGGAGGTCCGCGGTCCCGACCTACAACGCAATCACGATATTTCCTGCGCCATCGAGTTCGGCGCGGGCGCCGGGCGGGACGACGCAGGTCGTGTCGTATTCCTCGACGATCAGCGGACCCGTGCGGCCGGTCGCGAGATCGACCCGGCTCAATACAGGTGTTTCCATCCAGCCATGGCTATCGCCGAACCAGGCCTTGCGCGACGCCTGGGCAACGGGCTCGATGCGGCTCGATTTGACATTCTTCGGCACGCCGCCGCCTTCACGCAGACCCGAGCCCACGAGCTGGATCGCCACCAGCTCGACCGGTTCGTCGGCGCCAGCGCGATGGCCGTAGGTGCGCTCGTGCTCCCGACCGAAGGCCTCCTCGAGATGGGCGACCATGCGGGTGTCGATCGGCCCGTCCGGCACCGGCACGGTGAGTTCGTAGCTCTGGCCCTTGTAGTGTAGCGCCGCAGACCGTTTGAGCCGCGCGCTGGTGCCGCCAAAACCTTCGACGGCGAGTTGTTCGCTCGCCTGCCGCGCCATCGCGTCCCAGGCCGCACCGATCTCGCCGAGATCGGCCTGCCGCAGCAGCCGACGGAAGGTGCGGGCGTAGTGGTGCTCGACGTCGGCATAGAGCAGCCCGAACGAGGAGAAGAGGCCGGCCGACGGCGGCACGACGATGCGGGCGATGCCCAGCGCCGCCGCCATGCCGGCGGCGAACAGCGGTCCGTTGCCGCCGAAGGCGAACAGCGCGAACTCGCGGGGATCTCGGCCGCGCTCGGTCGACACCGCCTTGATGGCGCGGATCATGTTGGAGGCGGCGATCAGATGCGCACCGTAGGCCGCGCGTTCGACCGGCATGCCGAGCGGCTTGGCGATCTTTTCCACGAACGCCGCGCGGGCCTTGTCGGCATTGAGTTTCAGCGCGCCGCCCACGAGATGGCCGGGATTGATGTAGCCCAGCAGCACGTTGGCATCGGTGATAGTGGGCACCTCACCGCCCATGTCGTAGCAGACCGGGCCGGGCGAGGCGCCGGCGCTCTCGGGGCCCGCCTGCAGCGCACCGCCGGGATCGATCCAGACGTGCGAACCGCCGCCCGCCCCCACTTCGGCGAGGTCAATGGCGGGGACTTTCAGCGTATAGCCGGCGCCGGTCAGCAGGCGCGAGCCGATCATGATGCCGGCGCCGACGGCATATTCCTGAGCGCGGGCGATCTCGCCGTCCTCGACCATCGAGGCCTTGGCGGTCGTGCCGCCCATGTCGAAGGTGATGATCTTCTCGAGCGACTTGGCGCGCGCCAGTGCCTGGGCGCCGACCACGCCGCCGGCCGGACCCGACTCGATGATGTTCATCGGCCGCTCGGCAGCGGCCTTGTCGGTCGTGAGGCCGCCGTTGGATTGCATCAACAGCAGGCGAGCCGGAATGCCAGCGCCGTCGAGTCCCTGGCGCAGCGCCTTGAGATAAGTGGCGACGATCGGCATCACAGAGGCGTTGATGACCGTGGTCGAGGTGCGTTCGTACTCCTTGATCTCTGGCAGGACCTCGAACGAGACGCTAAGCGGCAGGTGCGGTGCCTTGGCCGCCACGATGTCGCGCAGCATCGCCTCGTGCACCGGGTTGGCGAAAGAATTGAGCAGGCAGATCGCGATCGCCTCGACCTTCTCGGCCAGCAGCGCCTCGACGGCGCGCTCGGCATCGGCCGGATCGAGCGGCCGGTCGACATGGCCGCGATGGTCGATGCGCTCGTCGACCACCTTGCGCAGGTAGCGCTCGACCAGCGGCGGCGGCTTGGTCCAAGTGAGATCATAGAGCTTGGGCATGCGCAGCGTGCGGATTTCCAACACGTCGCGGAAGCCCTTGGTGGTGATCAGGCCGACGCGCGCGCCTTTGTGCTCGAGGATGGCGTTGGAGGCGACCGTGGTGCCGTGGCGGATTTCCTCGATGGCGCCGCCGTCGAGACCGGTCTCGCTAAAGACCTCGGTCAGCCCGTCGACGATGGCCTGGGCATAGTTCCCGACGCTCGACGAGATCTTCTTGGTGTGGATGGTGCCGTCGGATCCGAGCAGCACGATGTCGGTGAAGGTGCCGCCGATGTCGACACCGACGCGGTAGGTGACGGTCATGGCGCGCTATTCCGCGGCGCGCGCGAGAAGCACCGGATCGTGCCGTTGGACTTTCGGGACCTCGGTCCAGCCGCGTGATTTCGCGATCTCGCCTCGGCACCGATT
>JAUXST010000206.1 GCA_030679805.1 Reyranella sp.
TCGGCCGAGGCGATCGCCAGGATGAAGCCGGGCGTGCGCATCATCAACTGCGCCCGCGGCGGCCTGGTCGACGAGACGGCCCTCTACGAGGCGCTGAAATCGGGCAAGGTGGCGGGCGCCGCGCTCGACGTCTTCCTCGAGGAGCCGGCGCAGAACAACCCGCTGTTCGAGCTGCCCAACGTCATCTGCACCCCGCATCTGGGGGCCTCCACCACCGAGGCGCAGGAGAACGTGGCGCTGCAGGTGGCCGAGCAGATGGCCGACTATCTGCTGACCGGTGCGGTCACCAACTCGCTCAACATGCCCAACGTCTCGGCCGAGGACGCGCCCAAGCTCGCGCCCTACCTCGACCTTGCCGAAAAGCTGGGCTCGTTCGCCGGCCAGCTCACCGACCGCGACATCAAGGCCGTGTCGATCGAGTACGAGGGCGCCGTCGCCCAGCTCAACATCAAGCCGCTGACCCAGGTAGCGTTGATGGGCGTGCTGCGACCGCAGCTCGATTCGGTGAACATGGTCAATGCGCCCGTGATCGCCCGCGAGCGCGGCATCGATGTGGCCGAGGTCAAGCACGAGCGCGACAGCGACTACACCACGCTGGTCAAGATCTCGGTGACCACCGACAAATACACCCGCTCGGTATCGGGCACGCTGTTCGGCGGCAAGCATCCGCGCATCGTCGAGATCAAGGGTATCGAGATCGAGGCCGAGTTCGCGCCGCACATGCTCTACATCACCAACGACGACAAGCCGGGTTTCATCGGCCGGCTGGGAACGCTCTTGGGCGAGAGCAAGGTCAACATCGCGACATTCCATCTCGGCCGCGACAACCCGGGCGGCTCGGCCATCGCGCTGGTGCAGGTCGACCAGCCGATCTCGGCCGACCTGATCGCCAAGATCGCCGCCGTCGAGGGCGTGGTGCAGGCCAAGGTTCTGGGGTTCTAGGCACCCGGCCGAAGGGGCGTCCGACGCGACGCCTCCACGTCGGCGACGGTGCTGCGCGATTGTCCGCGACGGCGTTTCCATCGCGCCGTCGGCCGGCGTAAGCTTGGCGCCGGCAATGTCGTCCAGCAGCTCCTCCTTCTTGCGCCTCGTCGCCGGTTTCGCCGTGGCGCCGATCATGCCGGCCCTCGTGCTCGCCGCTGTCCTGCTGGCGGTCGGGGACGAACACGCCCGCGAGACGCTGCAATACGCGCCATACGCCGCCTTCGCGTCATACCCGATCGCCCTGGTGTTCGGTGTGCCGATGTTCCTCGTCATGCGCTGGTGGCGATGGCAGGGATGGCGGGCCTATCTGCTGGCCGGGCTCGCGCTCGGCATGCTGCTGTTCGTCCTGTCGCTGGTCCTGTCGGAGGATGGCACCGAGGGCCTGCCGGGGCACCTTCGCGTCATGCTGCCGTTCCTGGTCGCCAGCACCGTCGCGGCGAGCCTGGCCTTCTGGCTCATTGCGCGGCCCGACCGGGCGCGCATCGTCCCCGGGTGAGACGGCATCGACGTCATGCACGGCCCTTCCAACCGATGAACAGATCCGGGCGGCCCAGGTGAGGGAGAAAGAACTCCGCATCGCACTCGTGTGCTTCGGCGGTGTCTCGCTCGCCGTCTACATGCACGGGGTCACCAAGGAAATCCTGAAGCTGGTCCGCGCCTCGAGCGCGCTCCACGCGATCCGCGATCCCGGGCGGCGCGCCAAGGCGTTCTTCCTGGACAAGGTCGATCCCGCCGATCGCGAATACGACACCGAGTCCGTCTACTTCGACCTGCTGCGTGACATTGGACGCACGATCGACCTGCGGGTCGTCGTCGACATCGTGGCCGGCGCCTCCGCCGGCGGCATCAACGGCGCCATGCTGGCGCGGGCGCTCGCGCACGATCTGCCGATGGGCGCGCTCCGCGACTTCTGGCTCGATCGCGCCGACGTGGGCGAGTTGCTGGCGCCCGAGGCGCGCGCCGGCGTCTGGAGCAAGTGGATCCTGCGGCCCGTACTGTGGGGCCTGGGTGCTTTGGGGACCTGGCGGCAGATCGGCGATCCGGAAGTCCGGGGCAAGCTCTCCCTCTTCATGCGTTCGCGGTGGTTCAAGCCGCCGCTCAGCGGCGCGCGCATGCTGGAGTTCATGCATGAGGCGATGACCGCCATGGGAGCGCCGCGCAGCCGCGAGGCGTCGCTGCTGCCCTCCGGACAGAAACTCGACTTGTTCCTCACGCTCACCGACCATTACGGCTATCAGCAGCTCGTCCGCATCCACCATCCGCCCGTGATCCACGAGCGCGAGCATCGCCACGTTCTGCGCTTCGGCTACCAGCGCCGGCCCAACGGCGACGTCGACAGCGATTTCGACCTGGCGGGCGTGCCGGCGCTCGCCTTCGCCGCGCGCGCGACGTCGTCGCTTCCCGGCATGTTCCCACCGGCCCAGATCGCCGAGATGGATCGCCTGCTGGCGCAGAAGGGCGCCTCGTGGCCGCAGCGGGCGGCATTCATCGCGCGAAAGTTCGCGTCCTACGGCCGGCTCAACATCAACCCCGCCCTGGCCTATTTCGTCGATGGCAGCGTGCTCAACAACCGGCCGTTCCGTCAGGCCATATCGGCCATCCATGGCCGTCCCGCCTACCGTCAGGTCGACCGCCGGCTTCTCTACATCGACCCCGATCCGGCGCCGCCGGGCGCGGCCGCCCATCACAGCAAGCCCGGGTTCTTCACGATGCTGAAGGGCGCCCTGTCGGATTTGCCGAGCACCCAACCCGTGACGGACGAACTGACCTGGATCGACGAGTTCAACGAGCGGGTCGAGCGTCTGCGCGAGATCGTCGACGATGCCCGGCCTCACGTCAGCCGGCTGGTCGCGGCCATCGTGACAAATTCGTTCGATGCGCCGCTTTCCGTCGAACAGGTTCGCGCCTGGCGGGAGCTGGCGACCCTCGCGGCCGCCCGCGACGCGGGCTTCGCCTATGACGGCTATGTCCGCCTGAAACTCGCCTCGGCCCGCGCCTTCGCCGCTGGCCTGATTGCCAGCCTGCGCGGCGTGCCGGCGCGCTCTCCGATGGCGCAATCGATCGCCGAGATCGTCGATGCCTGGGCCGGGCTCACAGGCCGGCACTATGATGGCCGCGACGGGCTGAAGTCGCTCGACGAGGCGAGAGGGCTGTCGTCGCTGCCGCCATGGGCGGCGTTCCTGCGCGGTTTCGACATCGACTATGCCCGGCGGCGATTGCACTTCATGGTCGAAGGACAGAACCGGCTCTACCAGATGGTCGACCGGCCGCCGTTCGAGGGCGTCGATCCGGGCGCCATCGACGGCTTGAAGCGGGCGTTCTATGACCGCCTCGACTCGTTGGCCGGCTGCGAGCGACGTCCGCTTGACGATCCGGATATCCGCGATCTCGTCGATCACCTTTTTCCCGCCGCCCCGCCGGTCGGAAGCGTCGACGACAATCGTCGCTATGCGCGGCGGTTCGCCGAACGG
>JAUXST010000207.1 GCA_030679805.1 Reyranella sp.
CTTCCCAAAGCCGAGGAGAGCGGCCTCGCGCCGGTGAACGGTATAAAAATCTGGTACGCCACCTTCGGTAAAGGCGAGCCGGTGGTCCTGCTGCACGGCGGCCTCGCCAACTCGAATTACTGGGGCCACCAGGTGCCGGTGCTGGCCGAGCGCTATCGGGTGATCGTGATGGACAGTCGCGGCCACGGCCGCAGCACGCGCGACGAGCGGCCCTACGGCTATGAGCTGATGGCCTCCGACGTGATCGGCCTGATGGATTTCCTGAACATCCCCAAGGCCGCCGTGGTCGGCTGGAGCGACGGCGCGATCCTGGGCCTCGAAATTGCCATCCGCCATCGGGCGCGGCTCAGCAAGCTCTTCGCCTTCGCCGCCAACTCCGACCCCAGCGGCGTGAAGGACATCGCCACGAGCGCCGTATTCAACCAATTCATCGCCCGGGCCGAGAAGGAATACGAGGCGCTGTCGCCGACGCCGGGGCAGTACGAGTCGTTCCTGGAACAGATCGGCAGGATGTGGGCGACCCAGCCCAACTATTTGGCGGCCGACCTCAACGGCATCGCGACGCCGACCTGGATCGTCGACGGCGACCACGACGAGGCGATCAAGCGCGACAACACGGAATACATGGCGGCCCAGATTCCCTATGCCGGGCTGCTGATCCAGCCCGAGGTCAGCCATTTCTCGTTCCTGCAGGATCCTCGGCAGTTCAACGAGAACGTGATGCATTTCTTGGCGCGGCATTGAGCGACATGGCTTCCCCCTTTGCCGGGATCGACGCGGCCGTTGCAGCCTTCGCCCAGGAACAGCAGATCCCGGGCCTCGCCGCCGGCATCGTGCAGGACGGTCGCCTCGTCCATGCCGCGACGGCGGGCCTGGCCGACATCGAGGCCGCGCGCCCGGTCGCGACCGACACCGCCTTCCGCATCGCCTCGATGACCAAGAACATGACGGCGCTCGCCATCCTGTCGTTGCGCGACCAGGGCCGGCTCGCGCTCGATGCGCCGCTCAGCCAGTACGTGCCGCAGTTCGCGGCGGTGGCGCCGGCCACCAGCGACAGCCCGCCCGTCAGCCTGCGCCACCTGCTGACGCACGTCGCGGGCTTCGTCACCGACGATCCGTGGGGCGATCGCGTGCTGGGCATGACGCCGGCCGAGTTCGACCAGCTGATCGCCAACGGAAAATTGTTCGCGCGCCCGCCCGGCATTGCCTTCGAATACTCGAACCTGGGCTACGCGCTGCTGGGCCGCGTGCTGACGAACGTGAGCGGCGAGCCCTACCAGTCCTTCATTCGCCGCACGATCCTAAAACCGCTCGGCATGACGCGCACGACCTTCGATGCGATCGAGGCGTCGCGCGGCGACTATGCTTGGGGCTATCGCCTCGACGACGACGCCTGGTCGCGCGAGCGCATCGAGCCGGACGGTGAGGTGGGCGCCATGGGCGGTCTCGCCACGACCGTGCCGGACTATGCGTGCTACGTGGCGTTCCTGCTCGGCGCCTGGCCGCCGCGCGACGATCCCGACCAGGGTCCGGTGCGGCGCTCGAGCGTGCGCGAGATGGGGCTGTGGCATGCGCCGCCGCACGCTGACGATCCCGACCGTCCGTCGCCGCCCGGCGCCTACGGCTACGGCCTCAACAACGCCGCCGATTCAGAGCTCGGCCGCCGCCTGCACCATGCTGGCGGGCTGCCGGGCTACGGCTCGCATGTGCTGATGATCCCCGACAAGGGCGTCGGCGTCTTCGCCTTCGGCAACCGCACCTACGCACCGATGTCGCGACTGACGCTGCAGCTCGCCACGATCCTGCATCCGTCGCTGCCGAAGCCGAAGGTCGCGACATCTCCTTATCTCGAGCGCGCGGTCGCGGCGGCGGTGGCAGCGTATGCGGCGGGCGACATCGCGGCTGCCCAGCACGTGCTTGCGGTGAATTTCCTGCTCGACATGCCGGCGCGGCTGCGCAACGCCGAGCTCGCGGCCCTGAAAGGGAAGCTGGGCGAGGGCCGCCTGGAGAAGATCGAACCCGTCCATGCGCTCGGCGGCGCCGTCACGCTGGCCTGCGAGCGCGGCCGTCTGAAGGCAACGATCATCCTGTCGCCCGATCCGGAGCCGGGGATCCAGAAGCTGACCTTTGCCGTCGAGGAATGAAGCTGGGGGCGCGCGACTCCTCAGGCGGAGTAACCTCCGCCTTGTGTCGCGCGATCTTCGTCGATTGCGAACCATGACGCGCCACTGGAGTGGCGCGCCCCCAACGGTGACTACGCCGTCTCGGGCTTCGCCGCCGCCAGATCGTACGGCGGCTTGGCGAGTTCCTTGGGCGAGAGCGTGAAGAACTCCACGCCCGTCTCGGTGATGCCGACGGAGTGTTCGAACTGGGCCGAGAGCTGCTTGTCGCGCGTGACGGCGGTCCAGCCGTCGCCCAGCACCTTCACCTGCCAGGTGCCGGCGTTCACCATCGGCTCGACGGTGTAGATCATGCCGGGCTTCAGGATGGGGCCGGTGCCCGGCTTGCCGTAGTGCAGGATGTTGGGCGCGTCGTGGAAGATGCGGCCGAGCCCGTGGCCGGAGAAATCGCGCACCACGGAAAGCCGCTGGGCCTCGACATAGCTCTGGATGGCGTGGCCGATGTCGCCCACCCGGCCGCCCGGCTTGGCGGCGGCAATGCCGCGCATCATCGCCTCGTAGGTGATGTCGCACAGCCGGCGCGCCTTCACGCCGACGTCACCAGCGTAGAACATGCGGCTGGTGTCGCCGTACCAGCCGTCGAGGATGACGGTGACGTCGATGTTGACGATGTCGCCGCTCTGCAGCCGCTTCTCGCCCGGGATGCCGTGGCAGACGACATGGTTGATCGAGGTGCAGATCGACTTGGGAAAGCCCCGGTAGTTGAGCGGGGCGGGGATCGCCTTGTTGTCCAGGATGTAGTCGTGACAGAGCTTGTCGAGTTCACCGGTGCTGACGCCGGGCTGGACGTGGGGCGTGATGAAATCCAGCGTCTCGGCCGCCAGGCGGCCAGCACGGCGCATGCCCTCGAAGCCTTCGGGGCCGTGAAGCTTGATGGTGCGGTCGTCTCGCCGCCAGTAGTCGTCGCTGTCGTCGACGAAATCGCGTGGGCCATTCATGGGCCCTTATTTGGCATGCGATATGGGCGGTAACAAGACCGTGGACGCAGCTTGGTCATTTTGGCCCGCTCCGCTAATGTCCTGAAACCAAAGGAAAATCACGCAGGGCTCCCATGACCGAACCGGCAAAAGTCGTCACCGCCTGCATCCTGGTCATCGGCAACGAGATCCTGAGCGGCCGCACCCGGGACTCCAACATCCAGTACCTCGCCACCGAACTGGGCAAGCTGGGCGTTCAGGTGCGCGAATGCCGGGTCATCCCCGATATCGAGGCCACGGTGGTGGCCACCGTGAACGAGGTGCGCCGGAAGTTCGACTATGTCTTCACCACGGGCGGCATCGGCCCGACCCATGACGACATCACCGCCGACTGCATCGCCAAGGCCTTCGGCGTCGGCATCTCCGAGCATCCCGAGGCGGTCGCCCGCATGACCAAGCATTACGGCGACGTGGCGCTGTTCACGCCGGCCCGCCGGCGCATGGCGCGGGTGCCGCACGGCGGCACGCTGGTCGACAATCCGGTCTCGGTGGCGCCGGGCTTCCAGATGGAGAACGTCTTCACCTTCGCCGGCATCCCCAAGGTCGCCGAGGCGATGTTCCAGTCGATGAAGCACCGGCTGGTCGGCGGCGATCCGGTGCTGTCGCGCACCGTGCGCACCAACCTGCCCGAGGGCATCATCGCCGAGCCGCTGGGCGCGCTGCAGAAGCGCTACGACGACCTCGACATCGGCAGCTACCCCGCCTTCCGCAACGGCAAGCCCAGCGTCTCGCTGGTGCTGCGCGGCACGGATGATGCACGCCTGGCCGTTGCCGCGTCGGAGCTGATGGCGACGCTGCGCGCCATGAACGGCGAGGCCGAGGAGTTTGTAGCCTGAGCGACGATTGTCATCCTGAGCGTAGCGAAGGATCTCACGCCGGTTGCAAGCGGCGATGAGGTCTTTCGCTACGCTCAAGACGACCCTTGTGGCCTGGCCGCTCCTGATCGCGCTCACGGTGCCGGCGACGGCGCTGCTGCTGTGGCTCCATGCGCCGGCGGCGTTGATGCTGGGGCCGCTGGTGGCGGGCATCGTCTTCGCCTCGGCCGGCGGCAAGGTGCGCTTTCCCGTGTCCGTCTTTGCCGTGGCCCAAGGCATCGTCGGCTGCCTGATCGCGCGCATGGTGCCGCTCTCGATCGTGGGCGACATCCTGGGCCATTGGGTGCTGTTCTCGACCGGCGTCGTGTCGGTGCTGGTGGCGAGCTGCGGGCTCGGCTGGCTGATGACGCGCCTGCAGATGCTGCCCGGCACCACGGCGCTGTGGGGCATCAGCCCGGGCGCCGCCTCGGTCATGACCTTCATGGCCGAGGCCTACGGCGCCGACATCCGGCTGGTGGCGCTGATGCAGTATCTCCGTATCTTCCTGGTGGCGGGGATCGCGGCCCTGGTGGCGCGGCTGTTTGGCGTGAGTTCGTCCTATGGCGCGGCGGCAATCGTGTGGTTTCCCGAGGTCCACTGGCTGGCGCTGGGCGAGACGCTGGCGCTCGCCGTCCTGGGCCCGCTGCTGGCGCGCACGCTCCGCATCCCGGCCGGCGCCTTCCTGGTGCCACTGGTCGCGGGCATCGGCCTCACGCATTTCGGTCTCATGACGATCGAGCTGCCGACCTGGCTGCTGGCCGTAAGCTACGCGCTGGTCGGCTGGAACGTGGGGCTGCGCTTCACGCGGCCGCTGCTGGTCCACGCCGCGCGGGCGCTGCCGCGCATCCTGGTCTGCACGCTGCTGCTGATCGCCATCTGCGGTGGCATCGCGGCCCTGTTCGTGGTCGTGGCCAGTGTCGATCCGCTCACCGCCTACCTCGCCACCAGCCCCGGCGGCTCCGATTCGATCGCCATCATCGCGGCCTCGACCAACTGCGACGTCTCCTTCGTGATGGCGATGCAGACAGTGCGCATGATCGCGGTCCTCCTGCTGGCGCCGGTGCTGACGCAGTTCATCGCGAGGCGGATCCAGGTGCCGCCTGGCGTGCCACCGGGTGCGCCGCCGGGCAGATGAGGAATGACGGCTACCGCTTCCTTTCTGGAGGAACGCGGTTGCCCAATTTCGCAGACCATCAGATGATTCGCGGTCGAAATTCTGCGATCTTCAGATGTCGCGGATGCTTCCAGTCGCCAATGTAGTCAAAAATCCATCCACCTTCGGCCGCAAACGTGGCCATCTGATCTCGCGTGTAGTCAAATACCTCATGCGCATGAGACCTGGCCGGATTCTCTCTTGGGCTCGGCACGTCTCGAAAACTGGCAAAAAAGCGACACCCGGCAGCCGCGTGCATCCGCAGCTTGCGCAGGCACAAAATAATATCATCGGGCGCCAAGTGAGTAAAAATGGATTGCCCAATCCCAAAGTTGGGGCGCTGATCAAAGCGGTCGAATTCGAACTGACTGGAAATAACAAATCGCGGACGCTTCTCCCGATACGTATCCACGCCAAGCTCGGCGCTTACACCGTAAATAACCAATTCAATCTTCTTGTCGATCCCGAGATAATGGCGAGGCTCGAGGTATCGGATCAAGTGCACTCCGCCGCGCAAGGATCCGCAGGCCACGTCGACGAGAACATCATTCGGCCGCAGGCCTTGTTGCGTGAGGAAATCGAGCTGAAGACGCCCGATGTCATCCCAAAGCCCACCAACGGAATCCCTGTGGCCATGATCGTGGATGCTGTCGGCATCGTCATCCCATACCGCCATCAGTCGACCTCCGGCCTCGCTTGACGAATTCTAACACAGGCTTTGCGACGAGCATTCCCGCAGGATAGCCTCAGCTTGATTGCGGCAATCCTCGAAACGTGAGCACTGTCAATGGCCGACCTGGATCTTGATCGCGTCTTCGCATTTCCCATTTCGAAGCATATCGGCGCTGACAAGGCGGTCAATGGCGACTGCAATCGCCACATGCGGGCGATGAACAGACGGATCGTCTTGCTGGCGACCAGCCGCTCGGGCAGCGAATATCTTTCCGACTTGCTGCAGAAGAACTTCGGCATCGAAGCCCACGAGTATTTGAATCCGCGATCGTCAGTTTCCCGCGGCCATGCGATCGCCGAGGGGCAAAGTCCCTCGGAATTCCTCAGCGCTCTCAGCCAGCGTCTGCCGAACCGGATCTTTTGCACCAAGGCCAATATGCATGCGCTGATGCCGCTCTTCGAGATTGGCGAATTTCCAACCCATATCCGCGAATGGCATTTCATCCACCTCTCTCGCACCAACGTCATCAGGCAGGCGATATCGCTCCTGCTGGCCGAAAAAACCGGTGCGTGGCGCGATGATATGGAGCCAACCGACCCAATAGACCTCGACGAACTGACTTACGCCGCGATTGCGTCGCGCATCGAGCAGGTGCTCGCGGCGCGTGATTGGCTGGATCGCTTTCTGGCATTGTTCGAGATCACGCCGCTGAGGATCAACTACGAGGATCTCCGCGCGAGCCCTCGAGATGGACTCGAACGCATTGGGCGCTTTCTGGAGTTGCCCAACTTGAGTCACGATCTCGGAGCGGCACCGGCGTCGAACGCGGGCCCGCGGCAGCAGAGCACACAGCTCAACCAGCATCTTGAAGCAGCTTTCAGAACGGAGATGCAGCACCGGCTGAGCACGGGACGGGCGTCACGCGAATTGCTGATTTCCGAACAGGAGGCTGCGGCCATGTCGACCGTGCCCGGTCGCCCGCGTCGCTCGGCGCCGAGGCCAAATGGCCCCGTACGGATCGAATGCGCCGGCGGTTTCGAGGGCGAGATCGGCTTCTGCTGGTTGTATCGGCTGCGCAAAAGGGCGGACGCGGACACCTTTGCGCGCTTCGCGGATAGCGATCAGGCGCGGGCAAACTCCCCGCTGCTCGTGTACGAGAACGGCGCACCGCTCGGTCCCGCTCACGCCAGTCATGCCATCATTCGAAATACCGGGAGCGGCGCCTACTCGCATTGGAAAGACGATCTCTACTTTTCGACTTCGGATAATTCGGATCCCAATCTCAATGGCCGCCGGTACGAGATAGCGCTTGGCCCGGGTGGGTGATTCCGGATTTTCACGAGCAGGCCCCGTGGTAATGGCTGGATGCCGACCGGCGAGCGACAAGGAGATTAACCATGTTCGATCTTGACCGGTTCATCGCCGATCTTCGCGCGACGCTGCTAGAGCGGTCGCGGCAGCCCATGAAGGAGGTCGTGGCCCGCGCCATCTCCGAGCCCGCCGCGCTGGTGCGCGGGATCGGCGAGCCCGACAAGGCAGGGGTCCAGGTGCTCTACAAGTCGCCCGAGCTGACGGTGCTCAACCTGCTGTGGGCGCCGCGGCAGATCACCCTGCCGCACGACCATCGCATGTCGGCCGTGATCGGCATGTACGCCGGGCGCGAGGACAACATGTTCTGGCGGCGTATCCACGGCGCGAACAAGTTCCAGATCGAGGCCGCCGGCGGCGAGGCGCTGGGCGCCGGCGACGTGGCGCTCCTCGGTCCCGACATCGTCCATTCCGTCATCAATCCGCTGAACAGGATCAGCGCCGCGATCCACGTCTACGACGGCAACTTCCTCGAAATCGAGCGCAGCATGTGGAACGCCGAGACGCTGGCCGAGGAGCCCTTGGACATCAACGCCGTCGTCCAGGGCATGGCGGTGCTGGGCAATCGTATAGACTGATGCAAACGACAGCGGGAGGAAAAGACATGAAGATCGGCATCACGATGTTTTCGACGGACTACGCGATCCCGCCGCACGAGCTCGCCGTCGAGGCCGAGGCGCGCGGTTTCGAATCGCTGTGGTTCCCGGAGCACAGCCACATTCCCACCAGCCGCAAGTCGCCGTGGCCGGGCGGGCCCGAGCTGCCGAAGTGGTACTACGACACCTACGATCCCTTCGTGGCGATGGGCGCCGCCGCGGTCGTCACCAAGACGATCAAGCTCGGCACCGGCGTCTGCCTGGTGGTCCAGCGCGACCCCATCCACACCGCCAAGGAGGTCTCGACCGTTGACCGGCTGTCCAACGGCCGCGTGCTGTTCGGCATCGGCGGCGGCTGGAACGAAGAGGAGATGGCCGACCACGGCACGGCCTTCGCCTCGCGCTTCAAGCTGATGCGCGAGCGCATCGAGGCGATGAAGGAGATCTGGGGCCACTCGAAGCCGAAATACGCGGGCGAGCTGGTGGAGTTCGACGAGATGATGCAATGGCCCAAGCCGGTGCAGAAGCCGCACCCGCCGATCATCGTCGGCGGCGGCTTCCCGCAGGGCGCGCGCCGCGCCATCGCCTATGCCAACGGCTGGATGCCGATCGGCGGCCGTGGCGGCGACACGCTCGCCATGCTGCGGCCGTTCGGCGAGATGCTGGTGGCGGCGGGCCGCGACCCGGCCGAGGTGCCGGTCACGCTGTTCGGTGTCGCCATGGACGGCGAGGCGCTGAAGCGCGCCCGCGACGCCGGCGTCGATCGCGTCGTGTTCGGCGTGCCACCCGAGGGCAAGGACAAGGTGCTGCCGCTGCTCGACAAGGGTGCGGCGCTCATGCGCGCGATGTGAGGGCGAGGGGCGGAGGCCGCATGAAACCGGTTTGGAGATCCAGTCGGTCTGCCCTGCTCCTGGCAGCCCTCCTGTCGATCGCCGTTCCGTATGCCATCGCCCGTGCGGCCCTCTTGGACAGCGTATGGCTGATGGACGGCAAGGTGGCCGTGCAGATCTTCGACTGCAACGGGCTGCTGTGCGGCCGGGTCCTCTGACTGCAGATACCCCGCGATCCCCAGGGCGTCCTCAATCGCGACAAGCACAATCCCCGATCCGGCCCTGCGGCAGCGCGGCTTGTGCGGGCTCTCCGCTTTCTGGAATCTCCATCCCGATGGTCCCAACCGCTGGAAGGACGGCTGGTTCTACAGTCCGGACGACGGCAGGACCAACAAGGTGACGGCGGAACTCACGTCGGACGACCTGGTCACGGCGCGCGTTTACACGCTGCTCCCCCTTCTCGGCCAGACTAGGGCCCTGCAACGGGTGCTGCACGGCACATCGGACGGCTGGTGCTGACCCGGCGTCTCGCCGGGATTGGGACGGGCTGCCTTTCGCCTCTGTTGTGTGGTCGCCAGGGAACCGCGGGGCCTCGGTCCGCGTTTCTTTCAATGTAAACCAGCATTGGGGACACGGATGGCCGAAGGCAGCAGCGCAAACAACGGCATGCTCTACATGATCGTGGGAGGGCTCGTCGTCGTGGTCGCGGTGGGCGGCTTCATCATGTTCGGTGGAGATATGCCGGGCCAGAGCGACTCGAAGACCATGAACATCAAGGTCGAAGTCCCCGCGCTCGAGAAGAAATAGCGCCGTGAGCTTC
The DNA here is from genome assembly GCA_030679805.1 of Reyranella sp. Lineage (GTDB taxonomy): Bacteria > Pseudomonadota > Alphaproteobacteria > Reyranellales > Reyranellaceae > Reyranella. The sequence continues at coordinate 9,452 of JAUXST010000207.1, forward strand.
GCCCGGGCAGCGATGGCCGCAACATCCTCGCAAGAACTCCGGCGAGCGTAGGCACCCCGCATGGTGCACGGCAACATCACCAGCGTTCTGGTTGGCGCGCTTGCGCTCCTGCTGCTTCCGGTTTCGACGTGGGCCCAAGCCAGCGACACGGCCTACTGCGTCGAACTTGGAGAGCTGGTCCTTCGATATGGCGGCAGCCCCGGCGCCGGCGGCGAGACCCGGCCGAATTTCGCGGCCATCGAAGCCATCGAGAATTGCAGCAAGGGCAACACGGCAGCGGGTATCAAGGTCCTGGAGCAAATATTGCGCAGCAACGGATTCACCCTGCCCAGGCGCACGGCGCCCGCCTGAAGCGTCGCAGGCTGACGGCTGCAAAAGGCCGTGCCCGCCGGGATGCGGTCGCAGACAGTTCATCTTGTGCCCTTCATCGACCTCCGGGCGGGGGAGGCGGGGGCCACCAGTCTGCGACCCGCTGCAGCCATCGCCGGGGCGGGGGCGGTATAATTGACGGCTTGAGTGTGAGTCGTGCTCCCTCGCGCCCATGGATCAGTTGCAGTGTCCGGGTGTGATAGACAGCGAGATCCGGGCGGTGGCCGATGCTCAGCACGGTCGTGTTCTTCAGCTCGTCATCGAACAGGCCCATGATGTGGCGTTGGCTGTCTTCGTCGAGTGCGGCTGTCGCCTCGTCCAGAAAGACCCAGCCCGGCTTGTGCAGGAGGAGCCGCGCGAAGGCGATACGCTCCTGCTCGCCGAGCGACAGCTCCCGGTCCCACCGTTCCTCCCGATCGAGCTTGGCGACGAGACTGCCGAGGTCACACCGTTCAAGCGCTCGTCGAAGCTCGGCATCGGAATAGGCATCGGGCGGGCTCGGATAGGTTACGGTGTTGCGCAACGTGCCGAGCGGTAGATATGGCCGCTGCGGCAGGAACGCCATGGCCTCGGGCGCGGGCGTGAGAATCGTTCCCGAGCCCCATGGCCAGAGGCCCGCGATCGCCCGGAACAGGGTCGATTTTCCGGCGCCGGTCTCGCCGACGATCAGGACGCGGTCGCCGGGCATGAAGCTGGCGCTGGCTTCCTCGATGATGATGTGCCCGTCCGGAAGCAGGATGCGTACGCCCTCGAATGCAAGGTTCCCCTCGGGGTGCGGGGCGCGCTTGATCTCCTCGGCGCCTTCCTCGATTGCGGGAAGATCGTCCAGCACTTCGCGGAAACGCGCGACCCGATGGATTGTCGCCCGCCAGTCGGCGAGGCGCGAGAAGTTGTCGACGAACCATCGCATCGCCCACTGCACCTGGCTGAAGGCGCCGGCCACCATGATCAGGCCGCCAAGGCTCAAGGTGCCGCCGAAGTAGGCCGGCGCGGCGACGAGAATCGGAACGACGAGCGACAGCCATCCCGTGCCCGCCGTTATCCAGGTGAGGTGGGCGAGGGACGAGGAAATGCGACGCATGGTGTCGATGACCGCCTCGAGCGAGCCCCCGAGGTGTCGGTGTTCGTCCTCCTCGCCGCCATGCAGCGCAATGCTCTCGCCGGATTCATTGACCCGCACGAGGGCAAAGCGGAACTCTGCCTCGCGCGCATACCGCTCGGCGTTCAGAGCAATCAGCGGTCGCCCCACGAGCCAGGTCAGGCCGGAGCCGGTCAGGGCATAGGCGACGGCACACCAGACCATGTAGCCCGGAATGGCGACGTGGTGGCCCGCCACGTCGAAGGCAACCTGCGCCGACAAGGCCCACAGGACCCCGACGAAGGCCATGATCTGGAGCAGGGAGTAGACGAGGCCGCAGCCGAGGTCCGCGGAGAGATCGCCGAGCAGGCGCGTATCCTCTTGCAGTCGCTGGTCGGGGTTGCGTCCATACGGGCCCGCGAAACTCAGCTGATAGACGCGCATCGGCTGGAGCCATGCGACCAGAAGGTGACGGGCGATCCACTCCCTCAGTCGAAGCTTCAGCCGTTCCTGGAGAAAGGTTTGTGCCACCGTGAGCGCCAGCAGAACGGCGATGATGATGACGAACGTCCACAAATGATGGAGGAACTCGGCCATCTCCTTGCGCGCCAAGGCGTCGAAGAACTGACCGTTCCATTCATTGAGCCACACCTGCCCAACCATATTGCCGATGGTGACGACGATCGAGGCGACGAAAATCGCCATCACGCGCCGGCCGCCCGGGGCTCGGCGCAGGACGCGGGCGAACAGAAGCAGATCGCGGGAAAGGTCGAAGTCCCGTAGCTCTGCGTCGAAGGGTTCGCCTGCAGGGGTGGGCTTGATCGCCGCGATCTCTATATCGGGCGCCGTTTGCAACACCTCCGGCTTCTCCAAAGGTGGAGGATGTGCGGCCAAAGGCGGAAAGGTCGACGCAAGATCCGTCTTCATTCGTCGCATGCCCGTCTGTTCCGGTTGTAGGCCGATCTGACTCTTGCGAAGCGGGGCCCTATTTCTTCCGATAGAGGCCTGCGCCGATCAACACGATGCCAAGAACCAGGACGCCGCCGCTCAGCAGCGGCGGAATGATGTGCGACGTGGTTTCCGTGGCCTGGAGCTTGAGTTCGCCCACCCTGGCCAGTTCCGTGGTCTCCTGGGTCGTGAAGATCGGTATGGCGAATCCCATCAATCCGAGGACGGCCAGGACTGCTCCGATGACGAGCAACGGGGAACGGTTCATGGGAAGCTCCTTCGCGCAAGGTGGAGGATCACACGGTCTCGCGTCCGGGTGGTGAGCACGGACGTAACCGACTTGCATAAGGCCCTTCGGGTTACGGGCGGCCCATATGAGCGCCGCCAAGGGCGCCAACGAGCCAGAGGACGAGCAGAATCACGAGAATGAGGCCCAGCACGCCGCCAAGCCCGCGACCGCCATAGCGATTGTAGCCGTAGTAGCCACCGCCGCCGCCGAGCAGCACGATCAACAAGATGATGATGAGGATTGTCGTCATGGTGTCCTCCGCTTCCTTGTCGCCCCGCACCGCAGTCGGCCGCGACAACCATGTCTGCGTGTTCACGCTAGAGGGTCGCGGTCGAGAATCATTGATTAGAATCAATTCCGCCGGTTCCCAGCCGCTGGCTCGCCGACGCTATGTCGGCCACCCGACAGAGTTGATTTTCATCAAGGCGGTCCGGAGGTGAGGGGACAAGCATAAGCTGTCGGGAGAGCAGCGCCCTGTGACGCCTCCTCCCGAAGCGGGGGACAGCATGTGCCAGCAAGCCATCACCGATTTCGATAGGGACCTCATCGCTTTCCTGCCACGCCTGCGCACCTATGCGTTGTCGTTAACCCGCGATCGCGATAGCGCCGACGATCTGGTTCAGGAGACGGCGGCAAAGGCGCTGGCCGGCCGGGCGTCGTTTCGGTCGGGAACGAATTTCTCGGCCTGGCTGTATCGCATCGAACGCAACGAGTTCATCTCGGGCTTGCGCCGGACGCGCCCGACGGCGCCGTTCGACGATTCCGTAGCTTGCGGTTTGTCGTATCCGCCGCAGCAGGAGGGCGGATTGGTCATGCGAGAGTTCCTGGGCGCCTTGCGCCGCCTGTCGGAAGAGGCGCGCAGAACCCTCCTGCTCGCGGCCTTGGAGGGCCAGTGTCACAAGCAGATCGCCGAGCGCTGCGGCGTGTCGGTCGGCACGGTGAAAAGCCGGACATCCCGGGCCCGGGCGGCCCTCGCGCAGATGCTCGCGGACCAGCCTGACGGCGACGGCTGCAATCACGAGAACGCACAGGCGGCCCGGCGTCCCTGCTCGCCCCACCATCCTGTGAGCGTCCCCCCAACGGAGATCGAATCCGTGCGAGGAGGAGACTATGCTTCACGCGACATGCCTTGCGCTCGTGCTCATGGCGGCGCTGGCCGAGACGGCCGCGCTGCGCCAGTGGCACCAGCAATGCGCGCTGGCAGGCATCCAACAGGCCACCGCCGGCACAGACTTCCTCTCCATTCGCCAGCGTCCCAACTAAGCGTCGCCTGACTCTGAGCCTGAGTTCAGGCCTCGATCTTGCCCGGGCAGGGTTCTCAGGCGACCATGCCGAACAGCTTGCCGATGGACGATACTGCCATCGTTCCGTGAGATGCTGGCGGCGGCGGGCCGCGATCCGGCCGAGGTGCCGGTCACGCTGTTCGGTGTCGCCATGGACGGCGAGGCGCTGAAGCGCGCCCGCGACGCCGGCGTCGA